>CAYGLH010000066.1:0-1398 GCA_964350535.1 uncultured Ilumatobacteraceae bacterium | reverse complement strand
AGGAGGTTCTGGTCCTCGAGCAGCTTCAGGTCCCTGCGGATGGTGGCCGCCGAGCTCGGACGGATGCAGGAGCGCGAGCGCTTCCTCGAGCGCGAGCTGCGCGTCGCCCAGTCCAACCCCGATCTCGACCCGTCGAGCCTCGACGACGCCACGCTCACGCGGCTGCTCGGTGAGGAGACCGCACGGGTCCTCGGCACCGCCCGCGAGAGCGCCCGCGAGATCCGCGAGAAGGCCGAGGAGAGCGCCGCCCGGATGCTCGCCGAGGCGAGCGAGGAAGTCGCCCGGATCCGCGAGCAGGCCGACCTCGACGCGGCACGGCTGCGCGCCGACGCCACCGCCGACGCCGAGTCGGAGATCGAGATGGCCAAGCAGCAGGGCCGCGAGATGGTCACCGAGGCGCGCGCCTACCGCGAGCGCGTGCTCAGCGAGCTGGCACGACGCCGGGAGTTGGCCCGCGAACAGATCGAGCAGTTGATCCACGGTCGCGACCGGCTGATCCAGGCGTTCGAACGAGCCCGGGTGGCCGCGGTCGACGTGGTCTCCGAGCTCGAGCCGCTCGGCGAGCCGAGCGAGTACGTCAACCTCACGCCGACGACCGGGCCCGTGCCGGTGATGGTGCCCAACGCCCGCCCCGAGCCCACCGAGGCGACGCAGGCCCTGCCGCGCACCCTCGACCCCGCCGCCGACGCGGTCGAACGCGACGAAGCGGCCGAGGGCGACGACGCCGAGGACGCAGCCGCCGACAGCCGGTCCGACGCCGCCGACGATGCCTCCGTCGACGAGACGGCCGGGCCCGATGCGACTGCCACGGACGAGCTGTTGGACGCCGTCGATCCCACCGACGACCGCGACGCGGCCGTGCAGGCCGAGGTGGAGACGCCGGCCGACGTGGCTGAGCCAGCCGACGCGGACGAGTCGGTCGAGCTGGATGACCACGCCGACGCGGCGCGGGCCGAGACCGACGCCCCCGATGCGACCACCGACGTCGATGGCGCCGAACCCGACGGCGAGCCCGCTGCGGTCGATGCAGAGGGAGTGGCCGATCCC
Organism: uncultured Ilumatobacteraceae bacterium; assembly: GCA_964350535.1. Lineage (GTDB taxonomy): Bacteria > Actinomycetota > Acidimicrobiia > Acidimicrobiales > Ilumatobacteraceae > CAYGLH01. Next base: position 351 of record CAYGLH010000066.1, on the reverse strand, counting down.
GTCGACGAGCCCACCGTCGACGCCGAGGTCACGGACGAGCCCGCCGCGGTCGATGCCGACCTGGTCGGCGACCACGATGCCGCCACCGGTGAGGAGCGCGTCGACGGTGCCGCTGACGCCGGCGACGAGACGAGCGCCCACGACGAGATCGTCGACGGCACCGACGATGCTGCGATCGACGCCGAGGCACCAGCTGAGGACGTCGACGAGGAGCGCGACGACGTGGTGGTCGACTTGTTCGCCCGTCTCCGGGCCGGGTCGAGCGAGGTGCTCGCCGAGGACCTGGCCGACGACGCCACCACCGCCGACAACGACGACACCGCCGACAACGACGACACCAGCGGCGCCGAC
>CAYGLH010000065.1:0-12564 GCA_964350535.1 uncultured Ilumatobacteraceae bacterium | reverse complement strand
CCGACGAGGCGATCGCGTGATTCGCGCAGCGCCGACTCGATGATCAGCCCGGTGTCGGCGTCGAGGATGCCATGGATGCGGAACCGTCCGTCGTCGCCCCACCCCCACCACAGCGACTCCTCAGCGGCGCCGGCCGGCGTGTCGTTCCCGTCGTCGTCGCCGGGTGCGTCGCCGGACGTCGTCTCGGTCGTGGTGTCGGCCGTGGTGCCGGTCGTCGTGTCGTTCCCGTCGTCGTCGCCGAGCGCACCTGCAGGCGTGGCGCCGTCACCGTCGGGCGTCTGGCCGTCGGAGGGGCCGCCGCGGTTGGGTGATGGGTCCGTGTCGTCGGTGCCGTTGGCGCGTTCGGCCTCGTCGGGATGGGGGATCGCCGGGAAGGGGTACCTCGCCACGAGACCCCGCACCTGTTGCACGGTGAGCTTGGCGGCGAGCTCGGCGACCTCGTCGTCGGCCCACCACGGCACGCGCTTGGCGATCGGCGCCATCTGGTCGAGCGACAGCTCGCCGGCGCGGAACCGTGCCACGCATGAGGGCAGGTCGTCGACCCGCTCGGCGACCGCCACGATCTGCGCGGCCCGCTCGGGCGAGACTGCGGTGCGCCAGGTGAGGTACTTCGCCGCGGTGGGCAGCGTCTCGTCGCACCACAGGTGCTCGTCGCGGAGCATGTCGGCGGCCGCATCGACGAGGCGCGCGTGCTGCGCGTTGAGGTGGCCGGCCACCTCGTTCAGCTCACCCTCGAGCTCCGCCCTCGTCTCCATGCAACGAGGATAGCGAACACATGTTCGACTGTCAACCCGTCACGCGATCGTGGTCCCAGGTGCGAAGACCGACTCGATGGCGCGGGCGGTGGCGACGAACGCGGCCTCGCCGAGCTCGTCGAGATCGATGGGGATCTGACCGCACGACACGGCGACGGCGGCGTCGCCGTCCCACCGGGTGTGCGCCGGGCGCAGGTCGGCGCCGAACGCATCGTGCATGCGCACGAGTGCCCGCTGCAGCTGTGTTCGGCTGGCCCGCCCGTCGGTGGCGAGCACGGCGAGCGTCGTGTTCTCGCGGGCGCCGAAGGTGGCGTCGGGCCGCAGTTGTGGTGCCGCTGGGCCACCGGTGAGCGCCTCGCCCTCCAGGGTGAACACGTCGCCGACTGCGTTGACGACCACCAGCACCCCGACCGTCGCCTCGCCGGCGCGGACCGACCACGTCCCGATGCCGCCCGGCTGCGTCGCCGCACGGCCGCGCCACTTGGCGACCGTTGCACCCGTCCCCGCTCCGACGGCGCCGCGCTCGACCGGACCGCTGGATCGTGCGTCATAGGCGGCGCGTCCCTCCGCCTCGCCGGGCCGTGCGCGCGGGTCACCGACGGCGAGGTCGTAGATCACGGCCGCCGTGACGACGGGGAGGTAGGACGTCGTTCCCAGCTGCTCGCAGCGTGCCTGCTCGAGCGGCTCCATCAGGCCGCTCGCCGCGGCCAGGCCGAAGCTGCTCCCGCCGGTGAACAACACGGCGTCCACCGGCCCGGTGTTCATCCCGCAGGCGAGCGTGGCGAACTCGCGTGCCGCAGGGTAGGCACCGCGGATCTCGCCGGCGCCCGTGTTGCCGGGAGGGAAGACGATGGCCGTGCAGCCGGTGCGGGCGGCTGGTTCGCTCCAGTGGCCGACCTCGACGCCGGGGACGTCGGTGATCGTGGGGGAGTGCGTCGCCGTCGGATCCGTCGTGATCACGAGGCGAACCGTACTGTCCGGTGCACGGGCGCTCGGGCGGCACCGCCTGGCGTTCCAGGTACCGGCTCGCCTGCGACGCGCCGCTCCACCTGCGACCGCCGGGCGGTCGGTCTGGCAGCATGAGGCGCATGGCGTCGAAGATCTCCAAGGACCGCACCATCGAGGCGTTGCGCGAGGAATGGGCGAGCATCGCCGACCTGCTGGACGACCTGTCGGACGAGGAGTGGTCGAAGCCCACGCCGCTGCCCGGCTGGGACGTGCGGGACAACGTGGCCCACATCGTCGGCACCGAGTCGATGCTCAGCGGCGAGCCCGTGCCCGACGTCGGCGAGGATCCAGACCACCTGGAGCACGTGCAGAACGAGATCGGCAAGGTCAACGAGGCGTGGGTGATCTCCATGCGCCAGTCGCCGCCGTCGGCGGTGCTCGAGCGGTTCCGCGAGCTCACCGCGTCCCGCCTGGCGACGCTCGAGGCGATGAGCGACGACGAGTGGGACGCGGAAGGCTTCACTCCCGCCGGCAAGGACACGCACGGTCGGTTCATGCAGATCCGGGTGTTCGACTGCTGGCTGCACGAGCAGGACATCCGCGATGCGACCGGACGCCCGGGCAACCACACCGGCCTCCCCGTCGAGGTGGTGCTCGACGAGATGACGACCGCGCTCGGCTTCGTGGTCGGCAAGCGGGCGGGCGCGCCGACCGGGAGCCGGGTCACCTTCGCCCTCACCGACGGCGGTTCGGGCGTGCGTGAGATCCACGTCGAGGTCGGCGAGCGGGCGCAGGTCGTCGACGCCTTGTCGGGGCCGGCGACCGTCACGCTGACGATGCCGATCGGCGTGATGACGCGTCGCTGCGCCGGCCGGGTCGGTCCTGCGGCGCTGCGCGATCAGATCACCATCGAGGGCGATCACGACCTCGCCGAGCGGATCCTCGCCAACCAGGCGTACACGATCTAATCGTGGCTACGTGCATGCATACTGCATGCAAGTAGGATGAACGCATGCCAAGCCTCCAGATTCGTAACGTCACCGACGAGGTGCACCGGATCCTGAAGTCCCGGGCAGCGCTCGCGGGCATGTCGCTGTCCGAGTACGCGCTCGCTGAGCTCACCCGCGCCGCCGAGCGGCCGACGGACGCGGAGGTGCTGGCCAGGATCGCTGCGCTCCCGCCCATCGAGCTCGACCCGCCGGCGAGTGAGCTCGTGCGGGCGGAGCGAGACGCCCGGTGATCGTCATCGACGCCAGCGCCGCTGTCGAGCTGGTCCTGAACACCCGCACCGGACAGCGGGTCGCGTCGCGCGTCGCCGCCCCGGGGGTCACCCTGCATGCGCCACACCTCCTGGCCGTCGAGGTTGCGCAGGTCGTCCGGCGCTACGTCGCCCGCGGTGTGGTCGAACCCGGCCGGGGAGCGCTGGCGCTGGCCGCATTGTCGGATCTCGGCGTCCAGCGCTACTCGCACGAGCTCCTGCTGACGCGCATCTGGGCGCTTCGCGAGAACCTGAGCGCCTACGACGCCGCCTACGTCGCGCTCGCCGAGGCGCTCGATGCGCCGCTGCTGACGCTCGACGGCGGTCTGGCGAATGCTCCCGGCCACACCGCACACGTCGAGCTGATCGACGGTCCCGCCGGCTGAGGGCCGCCGCCCGGTCCGAGTGGGAGGCGGAGCGCCGAACAGCTACCGTGAGCGCCGATATGCGTCACGCGAAGTTCGAGCACAGCCGGTTCCTGGGCGACAAGCGCACCCAGCTCGTCTACGACCTCGATTCGTGGGACGACGAGGACGTCATCAACGAGTTCGTCGACGCCGGCGTGGCGCTCAGCTTCGGGCCCGACGAGCTCCCCGAAGCCCGCAACCGCGGGTACACGCTCGCCAAGCCGGGGATGCACCGGCTGAAGCGCAAGCCGCGCGCCTGACCCCCGCATGTGGCGCGTTCGGATGAGGTGACGTCGTGCCGGGGATGACCAGCACCTTCGTCTCCGACGGCATCGAGCTCGCCTGTCACGTCGCCCGTCCGCCGTTCGACGGCGATCCCGGCCCGGCGGTGATCCTCTGCCACGGGTTCCCGATGGGCCCGCTCGACGCCCAGCGCTCGGCGGGCACCTACCCCGAACTGATCGACAGGATGGCCCGCGAGCTGGGCACGCCGGCCATGACCTTCACGTTCCGTGGCTGTGGCACGAGCAAGGGCGACTTCTCGCTGCAGGGGTGGATCGACGACCTGCGCAACGCCATCTCACACATCCTCACCGTCAGCGATCCGACCGGCGTGATCCTGGTCGGCACCAACACCGGCGGATCGATCGCGATCTGTGTCGCCGCCGACGATCCGCGGGTGTCGGCCGCCGCGCTGCTCGGGCCGCGCGCCGACTTCGACGACTGGGCCGGCCACCCCCGCCGGTTCCTGGAGCACGCGCGCGAGCTGGGTGCGATCAAGGATCGCCGGTTCCCGCCGTCGATCGACGAGTGGGCCCGCGAGTTCCAGCGCTTCCGCCCCGTTGCCTCGGCCCGACGGTTCGCGCCGCGCCCGATGATGGTGATGCACGGCGAGGACGACGACATGATCCCGGTGTCCGACGCCCGCCAGCTCGTCACCGCCCACGGAAGTGCCGAGCTGAGCCTGTTCCCGGGTGCGGGCCACCGCCTGCGGCACGATCCGCGGGCGATCGCGGTGCTGTTGGGCTGGCTCGACCGGATCCGCTCGACCCAGGTCCACCCGAGCGCCGAGATCGTCTGAGCAGGCGGGCGCCGTCGCCACGACCGGAACCGCGCAGTCTGTCGGGCGAGCACACCACCCTTGGTCGCCGGTTCGTCGGCGCGGGTGCGGGCATAGGCTGAGCCGGTTGGCCGAGCGACCGGCAGGCGGCTGTTCACAGCCGCGCCCGGGTCGTCCCGGCGAGGTTCGAGACTGAGCAGGTGCACGGCACATGAGCGATCAAGATCAGCGGTGGAGCCTGATCCGCGCGATGCGCGACGGGATCAGGGAGCTGTTCCCCACACGCCGGACGCGGGCGGCGATGTGGGGCATCGTGGCGCTGGGCCTCCTCGTCACCTACCTCGAGCTGTTGGCCGCGCAGTTCTTCAGCAGCCTGATCACCAACATCGACGAGCAGAGCAGCACGCGGACGATCGTCGTCCTCGTGGCGTTCCTGCTCACGTTCGCCGGGATCAAGAGCGCCGGCTACTTCCAGAGCGTCTACCGACTCACGATCTTCGATCGCTCGCTGCGTCACATCAGCACCGGGTCGGGGCCGGCGGAGTCGTGGCGCTGGCCGATGGCGATCGAGCTCGTCAGCATCGTCGGCCAGTTCGGCCGCCTGGCGCTGGTCACGATCATCGTCGCCACCGTCGCCCCCGAGTACGGCGGGTTGTTGCTCGTGTGTTCGTTGGTGGCGTTCGTCATCGCAGATCGGACGGGTCGCACGCAGTACGAGGTGCACCGGGGCTTCGTCGAGGCGAAGTCGATGGGCGCGGCCCCGACGGCGGCGGAGCGCGTCGGTGCGCGCGTGCGATCGGGAGAGCGTGCCGGACTCGCCGCAGTGGTGCCGATCCTGGTGTTCGTCGCCGCGCTGGGCCTCGGTGCCGCCGACGGCAGGGTGTCGGCGCAGTCGGCGCTGGTGCTCTTCATCTCGGCGCGCATGACGGCGAACATGTACGGCAGCCTGGCGATGTCGACCATGCGCTACATCCGCGCCGAGGTCGCGGTCGAGAGCTATGAGCGCACGCACCCAGCTGCTCCCGAGAGCGCAGACGCCGAGCGCGACGGGCCCGACGACGCGGCTTTGCGCGGTGTCCTCGAGGCGGGCGGCTACCTCCACGAGCCGCCGTCACAGTCCTTCGCCCGGCTGGTCGACGACGGCACGTTCGTCGGCGATGCGACCGCGATCGGTCGCGCCGCCCGCGAGGCACGGTTCGGTCCGAACCCGTGGCCGGCGCGTCAGGCGCCGGCACCCACGTTGCCGTCGCGGTCGGTGGCGGACGGGCCCGATCAGGCGTGGTGCCACGCGACGTATGCCATGCCGGTGGCCGATGCGGCGTCGCCCGTCTACCTCAACGTGTTGCTCGATGCGTACTCGCGCCTGATCGTGCGCTGGAGCATCGACGATCGCGCCGACGACGTCGATGTCGAGCGGCTCTTCCGCGCCGCCTGTGCCGACCGCGACGTCGCACCGGAGGACGTCGCGCTGTTCTCGTCGCGGATCCTGCTCGGGCGGGTTCCGAACCTGCACGACTGGCTCCGCGGTCTGAAGGTCGTGCGGACCCTCACCTGGTCGGGCCGAGGAGACGGGCACGTCGCGCAACCAGGTGCCCGTCCGGAGTTCCCAGGGACGTTCGACGACGCGGCGCGGTGCGCCGACTGGGTGGCGCGGTTCGTCGGCTGGTACAACGACGCCTTCTACCAGCCCGACATCGGGTACCTGCACCCGTCCGACGTCCACGCCGGGCTCGCCGATGTCGTCACCGCGCGTCGCGAAGCCACCGTCGACGAAGCGGCCACGGTCGATGGTGGACCAGCGTGGGGTGAGTTCCCGGACGAGTGGCTCCCGCCTCGGGAGGTGCGGATCGAGGAGCTGGCGCTCACCACGACCCGACGGGAACGGCGGGTCGTCGCCGCGATCGAGCTGGACGAGGACGACGAGACCTGATCGGTCGTCGGCATCGGTCGCTTCCGTCGGGTGCGCCCGTCGAACGCAGCCGTCGGGGAGGCCGGGGAGGCCGGGGAGCGGTCAGTGCTCGAGCGCCGGCGGCGGTGTGTTGTCGGCGATGAAGTCGAGGACGTTGCGGGTGGTGCCGAGGTTGTGCCGGTGCTTCACGGCGAAGACCGTGCGCGCCACGGGCGCCGCCGCACCGAACACGCGGTTGAGCGCAACGGCGCGCGCGTGGCGGTCCTCGTCGGCGCCCCACCGCAGGCCGGAACTGATCCCCGCGTGGGCACCGAACACGTCCGGCACGGTCACGCCCCGGAGACCTGCACGCAGCAGGTCGACGATGAAGATGTACTCGTCGGCGAGGTGCAGCGGGGCGCCCGCCCCGAACCGCTCGTCGAACCACACACCGGCCGCCCGGACCTGGTCGACGTCGATCAACAGCTCGTAGGTCGCCGCCTTGGCGGTGTTGAACCGAGTGAGGCGCGTGTACGCCTTGGGGTACGGCTTGCGGAGGCTGCCCGTCGGGTCCGAGGCCCGACCCATCGCCACCGCCTGCCCGGTTCGTCGGAGGTACTCGACGGCGGCGCTCACGCCGCGTGGATCGACGATCACGTCGTCGTCGCAGAACAGCAGGTAGTTGCCCTGCGCGTGCTCGATCGCGGCGTTGCGGCTCCGCGCCACCCCGAGGCCGCCGACCTCCACCACCCGAGTCCGTGCGGGCGGCTCGGCGATCGAGCCGCCCTGCACGCAGATCAACACCTCGGTGTCGTCACCGAACCGGGGCACGGCGACGTTGGCGGCGCGCGCGGTCAGCGTCGAGAATCCGACGGTCAGGAGCGGTCTCACGACCGGCTCGCCGCGGGGACGGTGGCGGCTGCCGTGTCGAGGTAGCTATCGATGGCGGCGCGCACCGCGTCGTCGATCTCGTCGAGTTTCTCCTCGCTGACCCGGACCTCGGTGAGTCGGTCCCGCAGGCTGGCGCCGCGCAGGTCGAAGCCGACCGTCTGCGGCGTGTTGACCGTGTCGAGGCCGGCGCCGAGCGCATAGTCCTCGTACTTGATGCCGTTGCCGTGCACCGTCGTCTCGAACCCCTCGAACCCGATCAGGGCGCAGGGGATCCCGTACGACTGGCAGGCGATCATCACGTGCATCGCGCTGGTGACGACCCCGTCGTACTCGTGGAGTCGCTCGACGAACGAGCGGATGGCGTCCGGGTGCGAGACGAGCACGTCGAGCTCGTCCATGTCGTCGGGCACGGTCAGCGGGATGTGTCGATGGGTGAAGTGGCGGACGAGTGCGAGCCGACCGTTGGGTTCGGTGGACTCGACCGGCACGAGCCGCGAGAGCAGGGCGCCCGGGTCGCCCAGGCACTCGACGCGCGGACCGCCGCAGTCGGCGAGGAGGCGGGCGGTCAACGGCCCACGCACCGAGATGTAGCGGGCGGCCTTCTCCAACATGATGTCGTCGTTGGAGATCCCGGTGCCGACGACGATCGAGTTCCGTTTGACGAAGCGGCCGATCGACCCGACCGCCACGATGTGGGGGCTCGACGACCGTGCCGTCGGGCTCACGTAACTGACCGGCGCGCCGGAGACGGAGGCCAGCACGAAGGGGCTCAGCCAGTCCCCGAAGTTGCCGGGGAACGGGCGTGGCCACCACGCCAGCGCGATCGGGGATGCGCCCTCGACCGGTCGGGCGTAGCTGCCGAAGCTGTCCGCCGCCTGCTTGGCCAGGATCTCCGCGGTGGAGGGGATGCTCGACGACGTGAGCCGCACGAACGCCTCGTTCGATGCAGCGGTGTCACCGCTCTGGGCGGCGACCATCATCTGGCCCACGATGCGGGCTCGGTGCGGAGAGCCGGCGCCGAGCGCGAACCCGCCGCCGGCATCGGCGCCGCCGCCGGTGATGAGGTGGGTGAGCCCGGACGTGTCGGCCAGCCGACGCAGGCGCTGCGCGGTGCTGTCGGGCAGGCGGCGCTCGAGCGCCTTGCCGCCACGGAGCGCGGTGGTCCGCACCTTGCGGGCCGCCGCCCCGGAACGTCCTCCGCCCAGCGGGCGGTGCTGCACGACCTTGTCCTTGTATTCCGCGACGTTGCCGCTGGCCCCGAACGAGAAGAACGGCGTCACGCCCTCGGCCGGGTCGAGGGCCTTCGACACCATCGCTGCGGACGGGATCACCTGGAACGAGAGCCGATGGGCATTGGCCCGCCACGACTCCTCGAAGAAGTAGTCATCGGTCGCACGCACGTCGACGTCGGCCTCCAGCCGGCGCGCATCGCCGATGAACCGCCGTCCGCCGGCGGTGGTGTTGATGCCGAAGAAGCAGGGCTCCCAGAACCGGGAACGGACGGAGTACCCGATGTTCAGCGGCGAGCCGAACCCGCGCTGGAAGCCGATGAGGTCGGCGCTGAACCCCGCGATGTTCGCCGGCAGGTCGAGGAGCTGGCAGTCCACGTCGATCCAGAACACCTTGCGGTCCGGGTACTTGTCGCAGACGTCGGCGAGGAACGGCACCTTCTTCCGGCAGATGTCGGGCCACTCCTCGCCTGGCTGCTTCTCGATCTCGGCGAGCTCGTGGTGCACGTCGAGGCGCTCGAGGTTCTGGCGCAGCGTCTGCGCGTGGTCGCGGTAGTAGTCGTCGGCCGTGTAGAACGAGCAGACGACGACGTCCTGTGAGAGGTCCATGGGCTCCGAGGGGGTCGGGGGGCGCCCTTCGGGGGCGATGTCAGACGTTCACCGCCCGGCGCGGCGGCGACGTTGAGCGGCAACTCTAGCGCTACCGGCGAGCCTCAGACCTGTGACCGATGCCAGTCGTACGCACTGCGCACGATGGCGTCGAGCCCGTGCTCCGCACGCCAGCCGAGGGTCCGTTCGGCGAAGCCCGGATCGGCGTAGGTGGCGCTGGGATCGCCCGCTCGGCGCCCGACGATCTCGTGCGGCACCTCCGACTCCGACACCTGCTCGGCCGTGCGGATCACGTCCATCACGGTCGAGCCCGTGCCCGTGCCGACGTTGACCTCGACGGTGTCGCCGCCGCCGGCGAGGTAGTCCAGCGCTTTGACGTGCGCGTCGGCGAGATCCTCGACGTGGATGTAGTCGCGGATGCACGTGCCGTCCGGGGTCTCGTAGTCGTCGCCGAAGACCTGCAGCTTGCGGTCGCCGAGGAGCAGCGCCTTCATCACGACCGGGATCAGGTTGATGCTGAACTCCCAGTCCTCGCCGATCCGCCCGTCGAAGCTGGCGCCTGCGGCGTTGAAGTAGCGCAAGCTGACCGATCGCATGTCGTGCGTGGTGCCGTACCAGCGCAGCATCCGCTCGACGGTGGCCTTCGTGTCGGCGTAGACGCTCTCGGGGGCGATCCGCTCGTCCTCGGTCACTGGCACCGTTTCCGGCGTGCCGTACACCGAGCACGACGACGAGAAGACGACCTCGCGGGCGCCGGCGGCGAGGCAGGCCTCGAACAGCTCGGCGCTGCCGGCGACGTTGTTGCGCCAGTACTTCGACGGCTGCTCCATCGACTCGCCCACCGACTTGTAGGCGGCGAAGTGGACCACCTGCGTCACGCCGTGCTCCGTGCACGTGTCGGCGACGAGCCCGCGGTCGGTGATGTCGCCGACCACGAGGGGCGCGTCGATCACCGCGTCCGCCGTCCCCAGCTCGAGCGAGTCCAGGACCACGACGTCACGACCTACGGCGCGCAACGCGCGCACCGTGTGCGAACCGATGTAACCGGCACCGCCGGTGACGAGGACTGTTCCGCCTGACATGCGGGCGATGGTACCGACTGCCCGCGGCCTCGTGTGGGGCAGGCTCCGCAGGCTTCGGGCGATAGCCTCGCCGTCGACCACAGGAGGCATGGGAACGTATGGACATCCGCACCACGATCCTCGACGGACTCGCCGAACTGTTCGAGGAGGAGGATCTCGAGGTTCCGCAGTTCACGGATGACACGCTGCTGCTCGAGACGGAGTTGGACAGTCTCGGGTTCGCGGTGCTCGTGACGCGCCTCGAGGAGCAACTCGGCTACGACCCGTTCTCCCTGATGGACGAGCCGGTGTACCCAGCCACGCTCAAGGAGTTCGTCGACCTCTACGTGCAGTTCGCGCCGAGCGCGAGCTGACACCGATGACCTCGGCGACCGCAGGCGGGTCGACCGTCGCGATCCGGTCGCCCAAGCACGCGTTCACGTTCGCCGACCTCGACGGCGACGCCGGCCGGTTCCGGGAGCAATTGCCACCGGGCGGGGTCGCTGCACTCTGCACCGATGACGCAGCGGTCGTGGCGGCCGCGATCTGGGCGCTCGAAGGATGGGCGGACGAGGTCCACCTGCTCCCAGGTGGGGTGACACCGCTCGTCGACGCGACGCAGGTCGAGGTGCAGCCGGCCGGGCCGGTCACCGGTCGTCGCCTGGAGGAGCATCGGGACGGTGCGCCGACCCGGTGGGTGCTCTACACGTCCGGGACCACCGGGGAACCGAAGCCGATCTCCCACACCCGCGCCTCGCTCGCACGCACGGTGCGCGCCGGCGGACCGGAGTTCGTCTGGGGGTTGTTGTACGACCCGAACCGGATGGCCGGGATCCAGGTGTTGTTGCAGGGGCTGACCACGGGCGCGACCGTCGTCGCCCCGTCGATCCACGATCCGATCGCCGCCCGGGTCCAGCACCTCATCGAGTCCGGGGTGACCGCGCTCTCCGCGACGCCGTCGCTCTGGCGGCTCATCCTGCAATTGCCGGCCTCGGCGGGTTGGTCTCTCGAGCAGATCACGCTCGGCGGAGAGATCGCCGACCAGCGGATTCTCGACGGCTTGCGCAGCGCCTTCCCGGCGGCGCGGATCGTGCACGTCTTCGCCTCCACCGAGACGGGCGCGGCGTTCTCGGTCGGTGATGGTCGGGCGGGGTTCCCCGTCGCGTATCTGTCCGATCCGCCGCGGGGGATCCGGATGGAGATCCGCGACGACATCCTCCACGTGCACAGTCCCGGGGTGAGCGCGGCCGGCGCAGACGGCTTCGCCTCGACCGGGGATGTCGTCGAGGTCGTCGACGATCGCGTCATCTTTCGTGGGCGGGCATCGGGCGTCGTGAACGTCGGTGGCTCCAACGTGTGGCCGGAGGCCGTGGAAGACATCCTGAGGCGGCATCCGGACGTGGTCGACGCAGTCGTGTCGTCGACGCCGAACCCGATGACGGGGAACGTCCTCGTCGCCACCGTGACGATGACGCCGCAGGCAGATCGCACCGACGCCACCAAGCGCCTGCGGAAGTGGGTCCGCGACCAGGCCCCGAGAACCCACGTGCCGGCATCGGTCACCGTCGTCGATCGGCTCGACATCTCGGCTGCAGGGAAGGTGGTCCGATGAGCGACCTCGTGATCGTCACCGGCACCACCGGCGGGCTCGGGCGAGCCATCGCCGAGCGGGCGCTCGGCGACGGCTACGACGTCGTGGGCATCGCCCGGCGACCGCTCGACGGCGCCGGGATCAGCTCCGACAAGGCGACCTACACACACGTGCAGTTCGATCTCGCCGATGTCGACGGGATCGCGGGCCTCGTCAGCGATGTCGTCGACCGCTTCGGCAAGCCGTACGCGCTGGTCAACAACGCCGCACTGGGCAACGACGGGCTCCTCCCGACCATGCACAACTCGGAGATCGAGCAGGTCGTGCGCGTCAACGTGACGGCGCCGATCATCCTCACGAAGTACGTCGTTCGGCACATGCTGTCGGCTCGCCGGGGCCGTGTGGTCAACGTGTCGTCGATCGTCGCCCGAACTGGCTACCGGGGCCTTGCCGCCTACGGCGCAACGAAGTCGGCGATGGAGGGTTTCACCCGCTCGCTCGCCCGGGATGTCGGCCCGCGCAACGTGACGGTCAACGCCGTGGCCCCCGGCTTCCTCGAGACCGAGATGACATCGAGCCTGGGTGAGCGCAACCTCGACCGCATCAAGGGGCGCTCGGCGCTCGGTCGGTTCGCCGACGTGGACGAGGTCGCCGCCGGTGTCGGCTATCTGCTCTCCGACGCCGCGGCCGCGGTGACCGGGACCACGCTCACGATCGACGGTGGCTCGACCGCCTGATGGGGAGCCACTTGCTGGGTCGACTCGGGTTCGCTCGATGTCGGTGTCGCCGACGGCGCGGTGCCTACTGAGGGAAGTCGTTGGTGTCGAATCGCGGGAGCCGAAGTGCGTCGTGCGTGCCGAGCTTCGC
>CAYGLH010000064.1:5920-12882 GCA_964350535.1 uncultured Ilumatobacteraceae bacterium | reverse complement strand
AACCCGCTGGCAACGCGCATCGAGTACCGCTCGCCCGATCCGGCCTGCAACCCTTACCTGGCGTTCTCCCTGATCCTGGCGGCGGGGATGAAGGGCATCGAGGAGGGCTACGAGCTCCCGGAGGAGGCCGACGCCAACCTGTTCGAGATCGGCGACGACGTGCTCGCCAAGCTCGGCATCGGCCAGCTCCCGCAGTCGCTCGCCGAAGCGCTGGCGGCGATGGAACGGTCCGAGCTGGTCAAGGAGGCCCTCGGCGACCACATCTTCGAGTGGTTCCTCCGCAACAAGCGCAACGAATGGCGGGGCTACAAGACCCACGTGTCCGCCTTCGAGCTCGACCGGTACCTCACCACCCTCTGAACGTCGGGCCGTCATGACCACCTCCACCAACGCCTCCGACACCCTGGCGGTCGTCCCCGAGCCGGCACCCCCCGAGCTGGCCCGCACGCTCGACCTCGCCGGCTACAGCTGGAAGGCGGTGCCGGCCGGTGGCCTCGTCGACGCCGGCGCCCCGCGCGGCGGCTGGGCGGGGGCGATCGTCGACCTGTCGGCCGACAGCGAGGGCGGCTGGTCGTTCATCCGCGCGCTGCGCAAGAACCCGGACGCGTTGACGCCGGTGATCGTGCTGCTCGGCGGGGGCCAGCTCGGCGAGCTCGAGCATCGCGACGAGCTCTTCGACGATTTCTGCCTCACACCGTTCCACCCGTCCGAGCTCGAGGCGCGGCTCCGCCACGTGCTGTCGGTCGACCTCGACGTGCACTCCGCCGAGCTCGTCGAGTACGGCGAGCTCTCGCTCAACCTCGAGACCTACCAGGCGATCATCGCCGGCCGGTCGCTCGACCTCACCTACATGGAGTACGAGCTGCTGAAGTTCCTCGCCCAGAACCCCGGCAAGGTGTTCAGCCGCGAGATCCTGCTCAGCCGCGTGTGGGGCTACGAGTACTACGGCGGAGCCCGCACGGTCGACGTGCACATCCGCCGACTGCGGGCCAAGCTCGGCGAGGAACACGCCGGATTGATCCACACGGTTCGCTCGGTCGGCTACCGCTTCGGGCAGTCCCGCTGGGAGAGCTAGGAGCGGGTGAAGGGGAGCACCTGGGTGAGCCAGTCGACCAGGGCGCCCGGGTTGCGGGTCTGGGTCATCACCCAGCCAGGTCCGGTGAAGCGGAACACGAAGCCCTCGCCCGACTTGGCCGTGTTCATCCATCCCTTGGCGACCTTGCTGAGGTTCATGCCGATGTCGGGGTCGAAGGCGACGACGTGGCCCGAGTCGACCACGACCTCTTCGCCGGCCCCGAGCTGCACGGTGTCGACCGCCCCGTAGCTCGCCACCACGACGGTGCCGGTGCCCTCGGCGCGGATCAAGAAGCCACCCTCGCCACCCGCCAGGTTCTTCCACCCGCCCCACTTGGTCTCGATCTCCACACCCGTGCTGTTGCACAGCCACGAGCCCTTCGTGAGGGCGACGGCGTTGCCGCTGAGGTCGACGGTCTTGATGTCGCCGGGGAGGTTGGCGGCGACGTCCACCCACCCGCCGGTCGAACCTGCGGTGTAGGTGGTGACGAACAACGATTCGCCGCCCATCGTGGCGCGCTTCAGTGACTTGAAGACGCCGCCTTCGGCCTTGGCCTCGACCTCGACCGAGCCGCTGTGGGCGGCCATCGCGCCGGACTCGGCGCGGACCCCCTCGTTCGGCCCGAGGGTGACGCGGGCAGCGGCGAAGCTGGGGGCATGGCGGATCTCGACCTGCATCGCGCCGAACGTAGTAGATCCGACGATGTCCCTAGGCTCGTGAGATGAGCGCGCTCCCGGCACCCCACGTTCGCGGGGCGTCGCGTTGAGCACCGGGTTCGCCGTCGACGCGGGCCTCCTGCTCGCCGGGACCTTGCTGATCGTCGGCGTGATCGCCAGCGGTCTGGCGGCCCGCGCTCGCGTGCCCAGCTTGTTGCTGTTCCTCGGCCTCGGCATGCTCGTCGCCGACGACGGCCTCGGGCTGGTGCAGTTCGACGACGCCCGCCTCGCCCAGAACATCGCCGTCGTCGCGCTCGTCATCATCCTCTTCGAGGGCGGTCTCGGCACACCGCCGACGGCGTTCCGGGAGGTCGGCGTGCCGGCCGGGGCGCTGGCCTCGCTCGGGGTGGTGATCACTGCGGTCACCGTCGCCGGCACCGCCACGATCGTCCTCGGGTGGGAGTTCGAGGCCGCGCTACTGATCGGTTCGGTGGTGGCGTCCACCGACGCCGCGGCGGTGTTCGCCGCGCTGCGCTCCGAGCCGCTCCCGCAGTCGGTGATGCGGACGCTGCAGTTGGAGTCGGGGATGAACGACCCGGTCGCCGTGTTGCTCACCGTCGGCATGGTCGAGGTGTGGCGCGCCGACCCGACCGCGTGGGACTGGGGGACGTTCCTGATCAGCCAGCTCGGGATCGGCGCGGCGATCGGGCTGGCGATCGGCTGGGCGGCGCGATCGCTGGTCGGTCGGGCCACCGGCGCGGTGTCGTCGCTCGGCGTGCTCAGTCTGGCGATCGCCGCGGTGTCGTACGGCGCGGCGGCGCTGGCGGGCGGGTCCGGGTTCCTCGCCGTCTACCTCACCGGTGTGACGCTGGCGAACTCGCAACGTCGCGTCCGCGGCGTCCTCCTCTTCCACGAGGGCCTGGCCGCCACCGCGCAAGGTGTGCTCTTCCTCCTGCTCGGCATGCTCGTCTTCCCGAGCCGACTCTGGAACGACGTCGGCACCTCGCTCTTGCTGGCCGCCGCACTGGTGCTCGTCGCCCGGCCGCTGGCCGTCGGGCTGATCCTGCCGTGGTTCCGGTCGACCGTGCGTGAGACGGTGGTGGTGTCGTGGGCCGGCTTGCGCGGGGCCGTACCGGTGGTGTTGGCGACGATCCCGTTCACGGCCGGGCACCCGGACGGTTCGAAGGTGTTCGACGTCGCCTTCGTGGTCGTGGTCGTGTCGGTCGCCGTGCAGGCGCCGACGGTCGGCCCGTTGGCCCGCCGGCTCGGCGTGGTCGACGATCGGGTTCGCAGCACCGTCGCCGCGGAGATCGTGCCGGTCGACGCCCACGACGCCGACCTGGTGGAGATCGAGATCCCGCCGGAGTCACGGCTCGTCGGTCGGGCGTTGCGCGACGAGCCACCACCAGGCGATGCGCGGGTGGCCACCATCCATCGCGGTGACGCGACCGTGATCCCGAGCGGCACGACGGTGCTCGCGGCCGGCGACGTGCTGCTGGTGATCGTGCCGCGCGGCAGCGACCTCGACCAGCTCGACGAGTGGGCCGGCGAGCTCAGTCGGCGATGAGCTCGCCCACCGCGCCGACGACCAGACCGGCGAAGATCTGCTGCCCGAGCTCGGTGGGGTGGACGCCGTCGCCACTCATGGCACCATCGCCGCCCGCGTAGGCACTCCACGGCACGACGGCCGCGTTGCCGCGCTCCTCGAGCCGATCGGCGATCATCAGGTTGATCTCGCCGTCACCACCGTCGGAGCCGGCGTAGAACGTGTCGACCCACAGCACCGCCGCGTCGTCGGGGATCGCGTCGAGCACCTGGTCGATCTGCGCCCCGATGTCCTCGAGCGTGCCGTACTGGTTGATGTCGTTCGTGCCGAGGGCCACGATCCACACCTCGTCGTCGTGGTCGCCGTCGGGGTCGGAGGCAGCGAGGAAGGCGGCGATGTCGGCGCCGGCCGGGTTGCCGTTGCCGCCGGTGGTCATCCGCTTGTCCTGCTGGGCCTCGATGAGCACCTCGTCGAAGCCGAGCGACTCGAACCCGGTCTGCAGATCCGGCGTGGAGCCGACCGTGATCGAGTCACCGACCATGACGACCCGGGAGATCTCCTCCACCCGCTCGATCGCCTGCAGGTCGGCGACGCCCGTGACGGTGCCGGGCTCGAACTCGAAGCCCAGCCCGATCGTCGGGACGGGCGCGGAGGCCGGCGGGCTGCTCGATGCGGACGACTCGCTGCCGGCGCAGGCCGATGCGGCGAGCGACAGCGCGGCGAGCACGCCGACGGACAAGAGCAGTGAGCGGGGGGCGTTCACGGGCAACATTCTGGTGGCTGGACGGGTCGATTCGGCGGCGGGGGCACGCACCCGCACGGTCGTTCGTCACGTAATCGTAATGAGATCTCAGACCGATTCCTGCACGCGCGCAGCGTGGTCGGCGTGCACCGCGAGCATCTCCTCGGTGCGCGACGACACCAGCCGTCCGTCGCGCACGACCGGATCGCCGGCGACGATCGTGTCGCGGGCGGAAACCGGCCCGCACCGCAGCCACGCCTCGACCGGGTCGGCGATCGCCCCGGCGAACGCCGGGCCGGTGAGCGACCAGACGGCGACATCGGCGACGGCGCCGGGCTGCAGCACGCCGAGCTCGCCGGTGCGACCGAGGCACGCCGCGCCGCCGAGCGTCGCCACCTCCAACACGTCGCGGGCGGTGATCGCGTGGGCCCCGTTGCGGAGCTTGGCGAGGAGCAACGCCTGGCGCGCCTCGAGCCACAGAGAGGCGGCGTCGGCCGACGACGACCCATCGACACCGAGACCGACCGGCACGCCGGCGGCCCGGAGATCGACGATCGGCGGGATGCCGGAGGCGAGGACGAGGTTGCTCGACGGGCAGTGGGCGACGCCGACACCGGCGCGCCCCAGTCGTGCGACCTCGTCGGCATCGGGCATCACGCAGTGCGCCACCCAGGTGCGGTCGGTGCACCAGCCGGTGCGCTCGAGGTACTCCATCGGCCGGCACCCGAAGCGTTCGAGGCTGAACAGGTCGTCCTCGGCGTTCTCGGCGAAGTGCGTGTGCAGCCGGACGTCGAGGCGCTCTGCGAGCTCGGCCGATCGCACCATCAGGTCCTCGGTGACGGAGAACGGCGAACACGGTGCCAGCGCGATGCGGGTCATCGCCCCGAACGAGCGATCGTGGTGTCGCCGGACGGCGTCCTCGGACGCCGCGAGGATCTCGTCGTCGTCGGCAACCACGTCGTCCGGCGGGAGCCCACCGTCCTTCACGGACAGCGACATCGACCCACGGGTCGGGTGGAAGCGCATGCCGAGGTCGCGCGCCGCCTCGATCTCGGCGGTCAGCAGGTCGCCGGCGTGCTGCGGGTGGAGGTAGAGGTGGTCGGTCGAGGTGGTGCAGCCCGAGAGCGCCAGCTCGGCGAGCCCGACCCACGCCGACACGTACACCGACTCGGTGTCGATCGATCGCCACAGCGGGTACAGCGACTGCAACCAGCCGAACAGCGGCTTGTCCGTCATCGGGGGGAACGCCCGCGTGAGGTTCTGGTAGAGGTGGTGGTGGGTGTTGATCAGCCCCGGCGTGACGAGGCAGTCCGTTGCATCGAGGCGCGCCGCGGCGGACGGTGCCTCCCCCGTGCCGACCGCGCTGATCAACCCGTCGGCGATCGCCACCCAGCCGCCGGCGAGCTCGCGACGCCCGTCGTCGAGGGTGGCCACCATCCGGGCGTTGTCGATGACCAGATCGGCGATGGGTGGGGCCTCGGAGGGTGCCGTCACGGGGACTCCTGGGGGGATTCGGGCGACAGGGACGCGATGATCGCGGCGATGTCGTCGGCGGTGGTCAGCGGGTTGACGATGCAGATCCGCAGCACCGACTCGCCACGCCAATCGGTCGGCGTGACGAAGGCCTGACCGGCAGCGAGCTGCTCGTCGCTCCACCGCTGCAGACGGTCGGCGTCCCATCCCAGCCGGCGGAACACGACGACGGAGAGCTCCGGCTGGAGCACGAGCTCGAGGTGCGGCGCCTGCTCGACCAGTTCGGCGGCCTGCCGCGTCGTGGCCAACGTCGCCTCGACGGCGTCGCGGTACGCCGCCACGCCGTGGGTGGCCACGCTGAACCACAGCGGCAGGCCGCGCGCCCGACGCGAGAGGTGGTGGGCGTAGTCGCTGGCGTTCCACGGCTCGTCCCGACCGCCCCGGGCGTGCAGCACGTCGAGATAGCCGGCGTGCTGGGTGTGCGCGGCGCGGGCGATCTCGGGCCGGCGATAGATCAGCGCGCAGGCGTCGAAGGGGGCGAACAGCCACTTGTGCGGATCGAGAATGATGCTGTCGGCGTGTTCGATCCCGTCGAACAGGGTTCGCACGCTGGGGGCGACGAGGCCCGCGCCGCCGTAGGCGGCGTCGACGTGGAACCACAGATCGTTGTCGCCGGCGACCTCGGCGACGCCGGACAGGTCGTCGACGACGCCCGCGTTGGTGGTGCCGGCGGTGGCGGTGACCGCGAACACGCGCCGACGATCGGCGGGGGTGAGCGCGGCCAGCACCTCGCCCACCGCCGTGCCGGTGAGCCGGTCTCGCTCGTCGACCGGGACCTCGACGAGGTCGACGTCCATCACCGCCGCCGACTGCGCGACCGACGAGTGCGTGCCCGCAGAGGCGAGCATCGCGCCCCGGCGGCGAGCCGCCCACTCGCCCTCACGGGCGCGCCACGCGGCACGCGCTGCGACGAGCGCGCTGAGGTTGCCGGCCGTGCCGCCACTGACGAACGCCCCACCCGCACCTTCGGGGAGCCCGGCCATCTCCGCCAGCCAGCGCAACGTCTCGTTCTCGGCGAAGATCGCCCCGGACGCCTCGAGCCACGACACCGCACAGATGCTGGACGCGCCGACGACGAGGTCGAACAGCACGGACGCTTCGGTGGGCGCGGCGGGCACGAACGAGAGGAAGCGCGGATGGTCGACCGAGATGCATGCCGGCGCGAGCACCTCCTCGTAGATCCGCAGCGCCTCCAAGCCGCCGATGCCCTCATCGGTGATCGTCCTGCCCACCATCGCCCGCAGCTCGGCTTTCGGGCGCGGCCCGTCGAGCGGTGGCGTGCTGCGCACGCGGTCGACGGCGTAGCGCACGATCGCCTGGGTCAAGACCTCGGTGGACGCGTCTCGACGGTGCATCTCCCGAGTGTGGCAGGTCGCCACCTGTGGCCGAGCTCGTTCCGCGTGCCGACCG
>CAYGLH010000064.1:0-5820 GCA_964350535.1 uncultured Ilumatobacteraceae bacterium | reverse complement strand
CGGCCGGCGCTCAGTCGGGCAGCTCGAGCAGTTCGCTGCCCTCGTTGCGATCGACGCCGTCGCGGTACAGGAACTGGCCGAGCGCCGCCGACAGGGCGGCGCCGCTCATGATGACCATGACGGGGAAGACGGCGAGGACCACGACGATGATCAGCGCTCCGGGCATGGCGTCAGGCTAGTGCCGCCACCTGCCGGTGACGAAAGCAACTGGTGATGTGGTCGTTGACCATGCCGGTGGCCTGCATGAAGGCATAACAGATCGTCGGGCCGACGAATCGGAAGCCGCGGCGCTTGAGCTCCTTGCTCATCGCCGTCGATTCGGCGGTCTCCGCCGGGAGCTCCTGCAGCGACGACCAGGTGTTCTGCCGCGGGTCTCCCCCGATGAACTCCCAGAGGAAGGCGACGGGGTCGTCGAGGTCGAGCCACGCCCGGGCGTTGCCCACGGCGGAGGTGATCTTGGCGCGGTGACGCACGATGCCTGCGTCGTTCATGCACCGCTCGACGTCGTCGTCGCCGAACGCGGCGACCGCCTCCGGGTCGAATCCGGCGAAGGCCGCCCGGTACCCCTCCATCTTGTTGAGGATGGTCGACCACGACAGCCCCGCCTGGGCGCCCTCGAGGATCAAGAACTCGAACAGCGTGCGTTCGTCGCGCACCGGCACCCCCCACACGTCGTCGTGATAGTCGAGGTACTTGGTCCCGATCGACGCGCCGCCACCGAGCGACCACTCGCAACGCGTGCGCCCGTCCTCGATCGATGTGGGTCCCGTCACCTCGTGCCGCTCCGGCTCACTCCGGCTTGTAGGCCATCGCTTCGATCTCCACGACGAACTCGCGCCGCGGCAACGCCGCCACCTCGACCGTGCTGCGGGCGGGGCGGTGGTCGCCGAACGCGCCGACGTAGGCGTCGTTGAACGTGGCGAAGGCGTCCATGTCGGTCAGGAAGCACGTGGTCTTGACGACGTCGGCGAGGGTGGCACCCATCGTGGCCAGCTGGGCTTCGAGGTTGGCGATGACCTGGGCGGTCTGTCCGGCCATGCCACCCTCGACCGCGGTGCCGTCGGCGATCCCGACCTGGCCCGAGACGATGAGGAAGTCGCCGGCGCGGACGATGGGCGAGTACGGACCGATCGGTGTGGGCGTCATGAGCCGCGACGCTACATCGCCGTCGACGGCCACCGGTCCGGCAGGCCGTCGCTCCGCCAGACGGCGGCGAGCACCGCGGCGAACACGGCGTCGCTGCCGCCCACCGACGGGCCGTCGTCGGGCTCGATGGCGATGTCGATGGCGGGGATGTCGGCGGAACGCAGCACGCCGAACGAGCGGATGGTCAGATCGAGCGGGGCGCCGTCGTCGGCGACCGCCAGGAACTCGGAGCGCACCAGCCCGAGCGCCATGTGCGCGGCACCGGTGCAGTACGAGCGCAGGACCGTCTCGTCGAGCGGGGCGCCGCAGCGCACCCGCACCGACAACCGCTCCCGGTCGCCGGGCTCGCCCGGCGGATCGAGCCGGGCCACCGCGACGGCGCCGGACGGAGCCACTGCCCGGTCGGCGGGACCACGGCCCTCGATCTCGCCGACCGGCGCCGCAACGACGCACTGCAGCGCCACGAGCTCGGCCCACACCGCGCCGCGCAACCGCGTGGACACCGGCGGACCGGGGACGTCGACGAACCGCACCTCGAACCCGGGAGCCACCCGGCCGACGGCCTCGACCACGGAGGTCTCGTCGGTCGGCTCGCCGAACGCTTGGTCAGGGGTGCCGGCCGGGCGGGCCACGTGGGCGACCCCGGTGCCGTCGGGCCGGATCCCTGCGGCCAGCGGGGGACGCTTCGGACCCAGCCGCACCGTGTCCTCGCGGGAGGCCAGCACCCGCACCGCACGGCCGTGCTCGTCCGCCAGGCGGCGCGCCACCGCGTCGACCGGCGAAGACGACTTCCCGCCGAAGGCACCGCCGTTGCCCAACGGCCGGGCCGGAGCTCCCCCCGGCTCGCACCACGAGGCGTCGGGCTCCAGGTAGGCCGGCTCGACCCAGGTCGTCCTCAACGTCCGGGCCCACTCGCCGTCGGGAAGCACGATCGGCCACCTCGGTGGCGCGGTGGTCCGCCGCCCCTGCACCTTCGCCGCTCGCCGACGGGCGTCGGTGAGGTCGTCGCCGACCACCCAGTCGCCATCGACACCACGCAGCGCGACCAGCGCGTCGGGGGGTGCCTCGTCATCGGCGAACCCGCCGTGTCCGAGGGCGACCGCCGGGTCGACCGACTGCGGCACCCCACCCTCGAGCGCGGCCCGTGCCCCAGCGGCGGAGGCGTCGCGAGGGGGAACAGCCCTGGGAGCGGACGGGCCCGCAGCGGCGGCGACGGCGATGCTCTGCCAGCCCGTACAGCGGCAGAGGTGGGCGAGCAGCGCTTTGTCGACGGCCTGGCGCGACGCCCGGGCGGCAGGGTCGAGGGCGGCGAGGCGCATGATGATCCCCGGCGTGCAGAACCCGCACTGGGTGGCGCCCTCCGCACAGAACCGCTCGGCCCATCCGGCCGCATCGGGGAGCCCGTCGATCGTCGTGATCGAGCGGCCGGCGACCCTCGACGTGGGGGTCACGCACGCGACGCGCGGGGCGCCGTCGACCCAGACGGTGCAGCAGCCGCACTGGCCCTGCGGGCTGCACCCGTCCTTCACCGATGTCAGGCGGAACTCCTCGCGGAGCGTGTCGAGCAGGCTGCGCGAGCCGTCGGCGGCGCTGACCGGCCGACCGTTGAGCTCGAACTCGATCACGGTGGCGGGCCGGGCGTCGGACCGCGCTTGCGGGCCGCCGATTCCAGCTCCTCGACGCGGGCCCGCAGCTCGGACACCTGCTCGCGCCGGCGCAGGCTCCGCAACATCCAGCCGACCACGCCACCGACGACGGCCATCGCGATCCCCCACACGAAGAACATCGCCAGCGTGTACGCCACGGGAGTCTGTCTTACCACGTCGTCGTGGTCGGGCGCCCGCTCACGACGCCTCGACCACGAAGGTCACCCGGTGTCCCGGATCGGTCGCCGAGCGGGCGACGAGCTCGAGCTGTTCCGCCGGCACGCCGCGCGCCACCAGCTCGTCGGCGATCGTCGCCGCCCGGGCCCGACTCAGCAGGAAGTCGGCGTCGGCGTTGCCCGACGCCGTCGTGTGGCCCTCGACCAGCACCGTGGTCCCGCCGAGGGACTTGACCGCCGCGGCCACCCGGTCGAGCGCCGCAGCGTGGTCGTCGGTCGGCTCGTAGTCGGCACTCGCGAACTCGAGCGGCGTCTCGGCGAGGATCGCATCGATCGTGTCCTGGACGCCGAGCACCGCGTCGTCGGCCGCCGCGCCGATCAGGTCGCCCTCCCCGACGACCGGCCGGTCGCGCAGCTCGACGGCGGCCCCGAGCGCGCTCGCCACGTCCTCGATGGCGGCGCGGGCATCGTCGTCGACCACCACGCCCGCCACCGTCACGCCCTCGTCGAGCACGCCGACGGTGCCGCTGGCCAGCGAGGTCGTGGCCGTCGGGAGCAGCTCGGCGACGATCGCGGTGGCCTCCGGGTCGGCGGCGGGGGCGTCGGCGGCTGCCGTGACCTCGAGCCGATCGACGACGTTGGTGTCGGCGAGTGCGTCCTCGGCGGCGTCGACCACCAGCTCGCGGTCGTCGTCGGACATGACCGCGCCCTCGAGGGTCAGCGCGCCGCCCTCGAACGTGACGTCCAGCTCGGGCGTGCCGACCGTGGTGGCCAGTCCGAGGTCGGGTGGGATCAGCAACTGGTCGATGACGTGCACCACCCCCTCTGCCACCTCGATGTCCCCGTCGGTGACCGCACCGACGATCGAGCCGCTGGTGACGGTCGGGGGCGACGCATCGGCGTCGACGAGCACGGTCGCGCCGCCGACCATGTCGAGCGGACCGCTCACCAGTTCGTCGAGCGTCCGCACACCGAGTGCCACGTGGTTCTGCAGGACGGCATCGAGGAGCGCCGGATCGGCGTTCAGCGCACCGGCGACCTGGGGGCTCAGCTGGTCGAATGCGGCGTTCGACGGAGCGAACGCGGTGAACGGCTCGACCTGGTCGACCAGTTCGGTGAGACCGGCCGCCTCGGCGGCGTTGAGCACGGCGGAGAACTGCGGGTCGGCGGCAAGGGCGTCCATGACCGTCCGGACATCACCGTCGGCGGTGGTCGCCGACGTGGCCGCGTCGGGCGAACCCGACGGTTCGGGCGCCGTGACCGCGGTGGCCTCGGCCTCGTCACCGTCGGCATCGGTGGTGCCGTCGGCCGCGTCTGGATCGGTGCCACCCTCCGAGCCCGTCGACGACACGCAGGTGTCCTCCAGGTCGATCGAGCGGACGCCGCGGACGTCGGCGGCCAGCGCGGACATCGCCTCGGGATCACCGAAGGGCTGGGCGCAGTCGAGCGTGCCGTCCTGGCCCGAGAACGTGACGCGCACACCGGCGATCCCCTGCTCGTCGATCACCTCGACGACGCGGTCGGCGAGATCGTCCTCGACACGCCCGAGCGTGAGCGCCGCACCGACGGCGAAGACGGCGGCGAGCACGACCGCGCCCCAACCGAGGATCCGGCGCCGATAACGTCGGTACGACGGCCCGATCGAGGGCCCCGATTCACTCCCACCCGTCATGTCGGGCACACCTTCGCACGTCGACGGGACGCCCCACAATCGACCCGGCGATCCGTCGCAACATCGCAACGCTCATGACACAACGACACCCCCGCACCGGCCTCCGACTCCCCTCCCGGCTCACCCGACGACAACTCGTGGGAGGTGCCGTGGCGCTCGGGGTGCTCGCCGCCTGTGGCGGCGACGACAGCAGCGGCGACGGCGAGTCCGGTGATGGTGGCGACGGCGAGTCCGGTGACGGCGGCGCCGAGATCCCCGCCGCCGGCACGTACACGCTCGTCCAGCGGTTCCCCCAGGGCCTGCAGGTCCCGGGCACCCAGCGGTTGCCGATCAGCTTGTCGACCGGCGCCGCCGAACTGGTCTCGGATGGTCCCGCCGAGCTCGGCGCGCAGGTGATCGACGACAGCGGCAACCCCGTCGGCGAGCGACTCACCGCGGTGCGCCGCGACACGGCGCCGGCGCCGTACTACGACTTCCACCCGGCCATCGAGGCCGCCGGCTTCTACTCGCTCGTCGTCGACGGCGGCCCCGAGGACGGGGCGGCGTTCCAGGTGGCGATCCCCGCCGAGGTGCCCGTGCCGATCCCCGGGACCACGCTGCCCGGGTTCGAGACCCCGACCGTCGACGATGCCAGGGGCGTCGACCCGATCTGCACCCGCGAGCCCGACCCGTGCCCGTTCCACGCCATGACCCTCGACGAGGCGCTCGCCGACGGCAAGCCGGTCGCCTACTACGTCGGGACGCCGGCGTTCTGCTCGACCGGGAGCTGCGGACCGGCGCTCGAGTCGCTGATCGAGGTGCAGGACGAGTTCGGCGACGCGTTCAACTTCGTGCACGCCGAGGTGTACCGCGATCTGACCGCCACCGAGGCCGCTCCGGCGGTCGGTGCGGTCGGCATGTACTACGAGCCGGCGCTGTTCATCACCGACGCCGACGGCGTGGTGGTCGAGCGGCTGGACGCGGTGTGGGACACCAGCGAGCTCGTCGAGGTGCTCCGCCGCGTCAGCGGCTGACGACGGGGCTCCGGCCGGAGCCGGACGTCAGGAGAAGCTCTGGCCGCACCCGCAGGTGCGCGAGGCGTTCGGGTTGGTGATGGCGAACCCGCTCTCCTCGAGGCCGTCCTTGTAGTCGAGGGTGGCGCCCTCGAGCAGCTGGGCGGACGCCGGGTCGACGACGACCT
>CAYGLH010000063.1:8272-12918 GCA_964350535.1 uncultured Ilumatobacteraceae bacterium | reverse complement strand
ACCTTGCCCTGCTCGGCCGGGTCGATGTCGACGTGGATCACCTTCGCATCGGGGGCGAACGCGTCGACCTTGCCGGTGATCCGGTCGTCGAACCGGCTGCCGAGGGCGATGAGCAGGTCGCTCTTCTGCATCGACGTGACGGCGGTGGCGTTGCCGTGCATGCCCGGCATGCCGAGACACAGCGGGTGGTCGTCGGGGAACGCACCGCGCGCCATGAGTGTGGTGACGACGTAGCAGTCGGTGAGCTCGGCGAGCTCGCGCAGCGACTCGGCGGCGCGCGCCTTCAAGATGCCGCCGCCGGCGTAGATGATCGGGCGCTCGGCCTCGAGGATCAGCTTCGCCGCCTCCTTGATCATCCGCGGGTGACCCTTGACGTTGGGCCGGTACCCGGGCAGCGAGGCGAGCACGTCCTCGTCGCTCGGCCAGTGCCAGGTCATCTCGTTCTGGAGGACGTCCTTCGGCACGTCGATGAGCGTCGGTCCCGGGCGGCCGGTGGTGGCGATGTGGAACGCCTGGCGGACCGCCATCGGGAGGTCGTCGGCGCTCATCACGAGCTCGTTGTGCTTCGTGCACGACCGGGTGATGCCGACGGTGTCGCACTCCTGGAAGGCGTCGCTGCCGATCGCCCCGGTCGGGACCTGGCCGGTGATGGCGACCATCGGCACCGAGTCCATGTAGGCGTCCATCAGCGGGGTCACGAGGTTGGTGGCGGCCGGACCCGAGGTGACCATCGCCACGCCCGGCTTGCCGGTGACGTGGGCGTATCCCTCGGCCATGTGTCCGGCGCCCTGCTCGTGACGCACGAGCACGTGGCGGATCGTGCTGTCGACCAGCGGGTCGTACGCGGGCAGGATGCAGCCGCCCGGAAGTCCGAACATCACCTCGACACCTTCGTGTTCGAGGGCTCTGATCAGCGCTTGTGCGCCGGTGATTCTCTCAGCCATGTCGATGGCACTTCCTGTGTTGTGGGGGTGGTGGACGGTCCGAAAACTGAAACGACCTCCCGAGTTGGGAGGTCGTGAGCACGCGCGGCGAGAGGCCCGCGTGCTAGCGAATGAGTACTACGAGGGCGCTGAGGTGGAGGCGCACGGCATTCATAGTGACATCACCATACCGCCCAGGTCAACTCCGCGCGCCACCCGCGTGAGAGGGTGGGGAGATGAGTGACGACGACGCACTCCGCCGACTGCGCCGGGAGCCACCGCCGTTCCGGCGCGTCGAGGTGATCGGCACCGAGCGCCTCGGCCCGCGGATGGCGCGAGTCATCGTGGGTGGGGCAGAGCTGGAGGGGTTCGAGATCGACGGTCCGGCGTCGAGCGTGCGGCTGTTGGTGCCGGCACCCGGGTCCGACGAGCTCGAGATGCCGGCGTGGACGGGCAACCAGTTCGAGCTGGGCGACGGGTCGCGGGCGCCGATCCGCACGCTCACGCCTCGCCACGTCGACGCCGACCGGCGCGAGCTGACGCTCGACGTCGTCACCGCACACGCCGGGCTGGCGGCCGACTGGGCCGCCGGCGCCACGGTCGGCGAGGCGGCAGCCATCTCCGGGCCAGGCCGCACCGACGACCTCGCCGGCGCGTCGTCGTACCTGCTCGTCGGCGACGAGACGGCGATCCCGGCGATCGCCCAACTCCTCGAGATGCTGCCCGCAGATGCGACGATCGCGGCGCACATCGAGGTCGGTGACGCACCGGGCGAGATCGAGCTCCCCGCTCATCCCGGAGCGAACGTCGCCTGGGTGGTGACGCCCGACGGCGACGCTCCCGGCGCCACCTTCCTCGAGGCGCTCCCCGACGAGCTGCCCGAACAGGTGTGGATCGCCGGCGAGGCGGCCGCCGTGCAGGCGGTGCGCAAGGTGCTCTTCGACGAGCGCGGCCTGCCGCGCTCGCGGGCGATCGTCCGCGGCTACTGGAAGCTCGGACGTTCGGCGACGTGACGTGACGTGAGCACCGCGTGACGTGACACTGCCTGACCTGACACCGGGTGACGGGACGTGACGTGACGTCCTTCCCGGCGCGTGCCGCGCACGGGATCGGGCCCGCGACGCGCCGCGGCGGGCGTTGTCAGGGGTCGCGGCGGCCGAGGATGAGGTAGGCGAGCGGCCCGAACGGCTGGATGAACACGGCAGGGAACCAGAACAGCTTGGTGCCGCGCATCCGCCGCGCCGGACGCCGGAGGAGATCGATCAGCGCCCAGAGCGTGACGATCACCTGGATCGTTCCGATGAAGGCCATCGCCGCCTGCTGCGGGGTCGAGTACTCGCCCCACTGCTTCTTCTGCTTCGGCTGCTGATCCGGCTGTTGCTCGACCACGTCGTCCACGGCTGCGACCTTACGCGGGAGCGAGGACGCCTTGCAGCTCGGCGGCGGTGAGCGTGTTCTCCATCAGACAGGCGATCGTCATCGGGCCCGTGCCGCCGGGCATCGGCGTGATGTGGCCGGCGACCTCGCAGACGGCGTCGAAGTCGACGTCGCCGACGATGCCCGCCTCGGTGCGCGACACGCCGACGTCGATCACGGTCGCGCCGGGCTTGACCATGTCGGCGGTGATCATCCGCGCCTGTCCGGCGGCAGCGATGAGGATGTCGGCCTCGCGCGTGACGGCGCCCATGTCGGCGGTGCGCGAGTGCGCCATCGTGACGGTGGCGTCGACGCCCTTCCGGGCGAGCAGCAGCGACACCGGCAGCCCGACCAGCGTGGAGCGACCGATCACGACCGCCCGTCGACCGCTGGTGGGGATGTCGTACCGCTCGAGGAGGCGCATGATCCCGAGCGGCGTGCAGCCGACGAGTCCGGGGCGTCCGCGCAGCAGCCGACCCATCGAGCGCTCGGTGAGCCCGTCGACGTCCATCTCCGGCGGGATCAGGTCGATCACCGGTTCGGGGTCGAGGCCGTCGGGCAGCGGGAGCTGGACGAGGATCCCGTGCACCGCCGGGTCCTCGGCCAACGCCTTGACCTCGGCCTCCAGCTCCGCCTGCGAGATGCTCCCCGGCAGCTCGACGTCGCGGGAGGCGAGGCCGATCTCGGCGGCCTTCTTGTGCTTGGAGCGCACGTAGCGCTGGCTCGGCCCGTCGTCGCCGACGAGCACGGTGGCGAGGCAGATGGGTGGGGAGCCCGCCGCCTCCAGCCGGGCGGCCACCGCTGCCGTCAGCTCGTCGCGGAGTTGCGTGCCGTTCATCTGGATCGCTGCCATCGGGGGCGATCCTACGGCTCGCCGGTGCGATCGCCGGTTCTCGGGCGACCCGCTCCGACCGTCTCGCTCGGACGTCCGGACGGACGGGTCGTCTGCACTACATTCGCCGTCGTGGTGGTCACCACCGAGGCACATACCGGGAACCCTCCCCCGACGCGCACCACGGGCGCGTTCGGCGTGATCATCTTCCTGGCCTCGGACATCATGCTGTTCTCGCCGTTCTTCGCGGCGTACTACCTCTTCCGGTCCTCGAACGATCCGTGGCCGATGGAGGGCGTGCACCTCGACGTGCCCCGGGCCGCGCTGTTCACCGCCGTGCTGGTGTCCTCGTCCTTCACGATGCACGCCGCCGATCGTGCTCACGAGCGGGGCGACCGCCGGGCGATGAAGTGGTGGATCGGTGGCACGATCGCGCTGGGGCTGGCGTTCCTCGTCAATCAGCTGCTCGAGTACGCGACGATCGACTTCGGCGCCGACGACCACGCCTACGGCTCGATCTACTGGGGTCTCACCGGCCTCCACACGCTGCACGTCACCGCCGGCCTGTGCGCGCTCAGCCTGTTGTTCATCCGCGCCGTCCGGGCCCGCCAGCTCGACGAAGTCGGCTCGTGGCGCACCGGCATCTCTCTCTACTGGCACCTCGTCGACGTCATCTGGGTCGCCGTGTTCTTCTCGATCTTCGTGCTGCAGTGATGCGCTCCTTGCTCGCCGTCCCGTTCCTCGCCGCGATCGTCGTCGGCATCGCCACGCTCACGGCGTCGGCGGCCGACGACGGGCCCGACGACGCCGACGGCGAGACCTTCGACGGCGTCGAGACCGTCGCGCTCTCCGACGACGAGCTCCTCGTCGTCGGCGCCCAGCTGTTCGCCCGCCAGTGCGCCGCGTGCCACGGCGACGACGGGTCGGGGGTCGAGGGCCGTGGCCCCGACATCCGCGACGAGGGTCGGGCATCGGCCGACTTCGTGCTGCGCACCGGGCGCATGCCGCTGTCGGCACCGAACATCCAGGCGCGCAGCGGCCCCGTGCGCTTCTCCGATCAGGAGATCGTGGCGATGGTCGAGTACGTCGGATCGCTCGGCGACGGCCCCGACATCCCCGACGTGCAGATCGAGGAGGCCGACATCGGCAACGGCGGCTACCTCTACCGACTGAACTGTGCGGCGTGTCACTCGGCGACCGCGGCGGGCACCGCCATCGGCGGCGGGCACCGGGCGCCGTCGTTGCGTTCGGTGTCCCCCACCGAGATCGGCGAGGCGATCCTGGTCGGCCCCGGAGCGATGCCGGTGTTCAGCTCGTTCAGCGAGCAGGACATCAACGACGTCGCGGCGTACATCGTCACGATGCAGGAAGAGGGCACCACCGACGCAACCAAGTTCGGTGGGGCCGGCCCCGCCGCCGAGGGCCTCGCGGCGTGGCTGCTGGCCCTGATCCCGCTCGTCGCCCTGACCCGCTGG
>CAYGLH010000063.1:0-8262 GCA_964350535.1 uncultured Ilumatobacteraceae bacterium | reverse complement strand
CGCGACCACCCCGTGGACGACGCCGCTCCCACCGAGGAGCCGGCATGAACCAGCGGGCCGAACGCGCCGCGATCGTCGCCTTCGTCGTCGCCGTCATCGGCGGCCTGACGGCGGCCTGGGGGTACTGGAACGGCCGCACCGACCACGTGCTCGGCGTCGGGTTGGCGCTGGCCCTCGGGGGGATCGGGTTCGGGCTGGTGTCGTGGGCCAAGTATCTCGACCTCGACGAGCACGTGGTGCAGGAGCGGCACCCGCTGCGCACCACGCCCGCCGAGCGCGAGGACTTCGCCGAGGAGGTCCAGATGACCTCCGAGACGGTCGGCCGTCGCAAGCTGCTGACCGTGCTGTTCGCCGGATCGATGGGCGCGCTCGTCGTCGGCTTCGTCGGCCCGATCGGCTCGCTCGGGCCGAAGCCCCAGGGCGAGCTGAAGCACACGGGGTGGGCCGCCGGCAAGCGGCTCGTCACCGCCGAAGGCGTGCCGATCGCCGTCACCGAAGGTCCCTACGACCAGCTGGCCACGGTGTTCCCCGACGGCGAGATCGGACGCGACGACTCGCAGGTCGTGCTGCTGCGGATGCGCCCCGAGGTGCTCACCGAGCGCACCATCGAACGCGGGTCGGTCGACGGCTGGGTCGCCTACTCGAAGATCTGCACGCACGCCGGGTGCTCCGTCGGGCTGTTCGGCATCGACGACCGACCGCCCGAGGTCGTGCGCCAGCTCGTCTGCCCGTGCCACCAGTCGGCGTTCGACCCGACCGACAGCGCACGCCCCGTCGGCGGACCGGCGCCCCGGTCGCTGCCCCAGCTCGCCCTCGCCGTCGACGACGAGGGGTTCCTCATCGCCCAGGGCGACTTCGGTCGTCCCGTCGGCCCGATCACCTGGACCGGTGCGTGATGGCGCGCCGCGGACTCGTCGAGCGCTACGTCGACGCCGTCGCCGGACGCACCGGCGGGGGCACCTGGCTGACGCAGAACCTGCGCAAGGTGTTCCCGTCGCACTTCTCGTTCCTCTGGGGCGAGCTGGCGCTGTACAGCTTCGTCGTGCTGGTGCTCACCGGCACCTACCTCACGTTCTTCTTCGAGGGCTCCCAGGAGATCGTCACGTACAACGGCCCGTACGAGCCGCTGCAGGGCGAGCAGGTGTCGGCTGCGTTCGAGTCGGTGATGCGCATCTCCTACGAGGTCAAGGGCGGCTTGTTCATCCGCCAGATGCACCACTGGGCGGCGCTGATCTTCGTGGCGGCGATCGCCGTGCACATGGCCCGGGTGTACTTCACCGGCGCCTTCCGCCGGCCGCGCGACCTCAACTGGTACGTCGGCGTCACGTTGCTCGTGCTGGCGCTGGCCGCCGGGTTCACGGGCTACTCGCTGCCGGACGACCTGCTGTCCGGCACCGGGTTGCGGATCACGAACGCGATCATCCTGTCGATCCCGTTCGTCGGCGAACGCCTGGCGTTCCTGATCTTCGGCGGCGAGTGGCCAGGCACCGAGATCATCGGCCGGCTGTACCCGGTGCACATCCTGTTGATCCCGCTGCTGATCATCGGCCTGCTGGCCCTCCACCTGGCGCTCGTGTGGCACCAGAAGCACACGCAGTTCCCGGGCCCGGGCCGCACGGAGCACAACGTGGTCGGCGAGCGGGTGTGGCCGTCGTTCGCGATGAAGTCGATCGGCCTGATGTTCCTCACCGCCGGCGTCATCTCGGCGATGGGCGGCATCTTCGAGATCAACCCGATCTGGCTCTACGGGCCGTACGACTCCGGCGCCGCCACGTCACTGGCCCAACCCGACTGGTACATCGGGTTCCTCGAGGGGTCGTTGCGCCTGATGCCGCCGTGGGAGACGCGCATCGGCGACATCGTCATCAACAACATCTTCTACTCCGGCGTGCTCGTCGCCGGCGTGATCTTCGGTGGCCTCTACGCCGTGCCGCTCCTGCACCGCTGGCTGAGCGGCGACGACGCCGACCACCACCTCCTCGACCGACCCCGCGATGCGCCGTACCGCACGGCCTTCGGGGTGGCGTCGATCGCCGGCGTCATGATCCTGTTCATCGGCGGCGCCCAGGACCTCGTGGCCCGCACGTTCGACATGTCGGTCGGTCACGTCACGTCGATCCTGCAGATCAGCTTCATCGTCGTCCCGCCGATCGCCTTCTACGTCACCGTCAAGACGTGTCAGGCGCTCCGCGATCGCCCGGGTCCCGAGCGCACCGAACGTCGGGTCCCCGTCGAGCGCGAGGCGGACGGCGGGTACCGCGTCCCCTACGACGACCCGGACGTGGACTGGATGCTCGAGGGCGGCGCCGCCCCCGGCCACTTCGACGAGATCACCGAACACGCCGCGGTGCGCGGGCCGCACCGCCGGGCCGAGACCGACCGTCCCGCGCCGTCGAACGGCAACGGTGCCGGGTCCGACTCGCCGGACGACGCCACCGCGGATGTCGGCGCCGACGCCGGCCGGGAGGCCGAGTCGTGACCATGCTCGGCGCCGTCAGCCCGCTCGGCACGCTTCCCGGGCCGCCCGTCACCGAAGAGGGCGACCTGATGGATCGCATCTGGGACCTCTACCTGTATCTCGGGCTCGCCGTCTTCGCCTTCGTCTTCGTGCTGATCATGTTCGTGATCATCCGGTACCGGCGACGCGACGAACAGCTGCCGCGCCAGCGGCACTACAACATCCCCGCCGAGATCACCTACACGGTGATCCCGTTCCTGATCATCGTGGCGCTCGTCGCGGTCACGTTCGTGACCGTCAACGAGATCCGCGCCGCCGACGATGACGAGCCCGACCTCGTCGTCGACGTCACGGCCTTCCAGTGGCAGTGGGAGTTCCGCTACCCCGACGCCGACGTCGAGGTGATCGGTGGTCCGGCCCCCGACGAACCGACGCTGGTGCTCCCGTCGGAGTCGACGATCCGCTTCAACCTCGAGTCGCTCGATGTCGTGCACTCGTTCTGGATCACCGTGTTCAGGTTCAAGCGCGACATCATCCCGGGCTCGCCCGACAGCTTCACCGTCATCACCGACGAGACCACCGGCGAGTTCCCGAACGCCGGGGTGTGCGCCGAGTACTGCGGCCTCGACCATGCCTACATGAACTTCCGGGTCACCGTGCTGCCGCCCGACGAGTTCGAGGCGTGGCTGGCCGACCAACCGGCCGTGCAGGCCGGAGGACCCGACCAGAGCCAAGCGGAGGACGCGTCGTGACCGCCACCGATCCGCGCCAGCGCGCCGAGGAGGCCCCGCCGATCCTCGACCTCGACGACTTCGTCGGCGGCGCCGAGGCGGACCACGGCGGCGCCGACCACGGCGCCCACCACGGTGGGCTGCCGCGCACCATCGTCGGGTGGCTCACCACCACCGACCACAAGGCGCTCGGCGTGGCGTACGCGGTCACCTCGCTGACCTTCCTGCTGATCGGCGGCCTGCTCGCCGGCATGATCCGCGCCGAGCTCACCGAGCCGGGCATGCAGTTCGTCAGCCCCGAGACCTACAACAGCCTGTTCACGATCCACGGCAGCGTGATGGTGTACCTGTTCGCCGTGCCGTTCGGGGTGGCCCTGGCGAACTACCTCGTGCCGTTGCAGATCGGTGCGCCCGATCTGGCGTTCCCACGGCTCAACGCGTTCTCGTACTGGCTGTACCTCATCGGCGGCGTGATCATGCTGCTCGGGTTCCTCACCGACGGCGGCGCCGCCTCGTTCGGGTGGTTCGCCTATCCCCCGCTGTCCGGTGAGGCGGGCTCACCGGGACTCGGCGCCGAGTTGTGGATCATCGCCATCCTCCTCACCGGCACGTCGGGCACGCTCACCGCCGTCAACGTGATCGCCACCATCACGATGATGCGCACGCCCGGCATGACGTTGTTCCGGATGCCGATCCTCACCTGGAACCTGCTCGTCACGGCGTTCATGATCCTGATCGCCTTCCCGGTCCTGTCCAGCGCCCTGCTGATGCTGCTCGCCGACCGCCAGTTCGGCACCCACTTCTACGATCCGAACAACGGTGGCTCGCCGGTGCTGTACCAGCACTTCTTCTGGTTCTTCGGGCACCCGGAGGTGTACATCGTCGCGCTCCCGTTCTTCGGGGTGGTCACCGAGGTGTTCGCGGTGTTCTCGCGGCGTCCGGTGTTCGGCTACAAGGGCCTCGTCATCGCCACGCTCTCGATCGGCGCACTGAGCACCGCCGTCTGGGCGCACCACATGTTCAGCGTCCCGGGGATCGACGTGAAGTTCTTCGCCCTCACCACGGCGCTGATCGCCGTGCCCACGGGCGTCAAGGTGTTCAACTGGATCGGCACGATGTGGGGCGGCTCGATCCACTTCACGGCGTCGATGAAGTTCGCCATCGGCTTCCTCGTGATCTTCGTCTTCGGCGGCGTGACCGGCGTGATGCTCGCCTCGCCGACACTCGACTTCCACCTCACCGACTCGTACTTCGTCGTCGCCCACTTCCACTACGTGATGGGTGGCACCGTCGTGTTCGCGCTGTTCTCCGGGATCTACTTCTGGTGGCCGAAGGTCACGGGGCGGTTCCTCTCCGAACGGCTCGGCACGATCCACTTCTGGCTGATGTTCATCGGGTTCAACCTGACCTTCTTCTTCATGCACCTGCTCGGCCGCGACGGCATGGCCCGCCGCACGGCCGACTACCGGCCGATCGGCAACTTCGAGCTGTACAACGTGCTCGCCACCATCGGCTACGTCGTCCTGATCATCTCGGTGATCCCGTTCCTCGTCGGGGCGATCTCGTCGCTCCGCTCCAAGCCGACCGCCGGCGCCGATCCGTGGCACGGCAACTCGCTCGAGTGGGCCACGACGTCGCCGCCCGCCCATCACAACTTCAACTGGTTGCCACCGATCCGCTCCGAGCGGCCGGTGTTCGACTTCCGCTGGATGAACTACGAGGAGATCGGTGCGGCCGGGTCGTCCGACGCGTGGCAAGCGCGCCACGAGCACGACGACAAGTGGTTCCCGCTGCACCAGTGGTCGCGGGCTCCGGGCGAGGAGCCGACCGCGCCGAGCCAACCGGTCGAACCACCGCCCACCTCGCGCCGGCCCGACGAGACAGGTGACGACACATGAGGCTCGAAGCGATCCTGTGGACGCTGGTGATGCTGTTCTACGTCGTCATCGGGGTGGCCTACCTGGCCATCGGTGGCGACACCGAAGGCGTCGTGCTGCTGCTCGCGGCCGCCCTGCTCGGCGGCCTCGTCGCCGGCTGGACCTGGGACTGGTCGCGCAACCACGGCACCCGCATCGAAGACCGCGGCGACACCGACGCCTCCGACCTCACCGGGATCGTCGGCGTGTACCCGACCGCCAGCCTGCGCCCGCTGGCGCTGGCGCTCGGCATGGCGGCGACGTTGCTCGGGATCGCCCTCGGGTCGTGGCTGAGCATGATCGGCGTGGCGATCATCGCCTCCCAGGTGCTGCTGCTCACGCGGGACACCGACACCTGAGCGGGTGAGGAGGTCGGGATCGTGGTCGGCCTGATCGTCGAAACACTCGCCCACACCAGCCCGGCCGAGCACTCGCTGGTGGTGTTGATCGGCATCGTCGCCGTCATGGCGTACGGCTGGGGCTGGGTGCGCCGTCCCGGTGCGTCGATCTGGTCGCTGCTCGCCTGGTGCGGCGGGGTGGGTCTGTGGCTCCTCGCCACGATGCCGGCCACCGAGTCGTGGGCCGAGGAGTCGTTCACGGGGCACATGGTGCAGCACCTCGTGATGATCGTGCTCGTGGCGCCGCTGCTCGTCGTCAGCCATCCCGTGCTCACGTTCCGCCAGTTGCCGTTCCTCCCCGACCGGCCGTCGGCGGTCGAGCGGCCGATCGCTCGCTGGTGGCGACGCCATGGCGTGCTGGCGGCACCGCTGTTGTTCCTCGGCGTGCTCTATCTCACCCACCTCACCTCGATCTACGAATGGGCGCTCGACAACCAGCTCGTGCACCATCTCGAACACATCGCCTACCTCGGCGGCGCGGTGGCCCTCTGGGCGACCGTGCTCTCGCCGGCGCGGCGCGATGGTCCGTTCCGGGTGGCGACCGTGCTGGCGGTGATCGCCGGCAGCGCGCTGCTCGGCGCGATCCTCAGCACGTCGAGCGAGCCGCTCGTGCCGACCTACGTGGAGACCCATGGCGGCGCGGAGGCGGCACTCGCCGACCAGCAACGGGCGGCGTCGATCATGTGGGCGGGCGGGATGGCGCTGACGTTGCCCCTGCTCCTCACGAGCGTGTGGGTCTGGGCCTCGGCGGAGGAACGTATGGCGCGCCAGCGCGAGGCGATCCTCGACGCTCGGCACCGCCGGACGGGCGAGGGCGACGACGACCGGGACGGCGGGAACGGGGACGCGACCGGGCCTGGCGCGGACCGGGGCGACGCGAACCGGGTCGGATTCGTCCCGGTCTCCGGGACCGAGCCGACCCGGAACGGTCACTGAGGTGCTGTTCGACTCGCCGACCGCGGCGCGCATCGAGTCCGGTGAGATCACCGTCGCGATCCGGCGCTGGAAGCGCCCGACCGTGCGGAGCGGTGGCACGCTCAAGAGCCCCGCCGGGCTGCTCGCGATCGACGAGGTGGAGCGGATCGACGAGTCCGACATCACCGCCGGCGACGTGCGCGCTGCCGGCTTCGACAGCCGCGACGCACTGCTCGCTTCGCTGCGCGACGGCGCCGACCGGGCGGTGTACCGCGTGCGTTTCCACCGTGCGGGTGACGACCCCCGACTCGCGCTGCGCGCTGCCGACGACCTCGACGACACGGCGCGGTCCGAGCTCGCAGCTCGACTCGCCCGATGGGATCGCGCCAGCCGCACCGGACCCTGGACAAGGGAGTACCTCGAGGCCATCGACCGCCGGCCGGCCACCGTGTCCACCGAGTTGGCCGACGAGGTCGGCGTCGACCGTCCGACGTTCAAACGTCGCGTCCGCCGCCTGAAGGAGCTGGGCCTCACCGAGAGCCTCGAACGCGGCTACCGGCTGTCGGCGCGCGGCGAGGCGTACCTCCGGTCACGATCCGACCGATGAGTCGGCGGCGGCCGGACCGTCACCATCACATGCCGATCGACCTCGACCCCGCCGCCCGCGACCTCGCCCGCCTCGCCCGTTCCACCCCCGACGAGGCGCTGTCCGCGCCGACCCCGTGCTCGGCGTACACGGTCGCCGATCTGCTGGATCACATCGGCGGCCTCGCCCGAGCCTTCACACTCGCCGCCACGAAGGAATCGCTCGACCTCCCCGACCGCCGCGCGTCCGGCGACGGGTCGCGCCTCGAAGCAGGGTGGCGGGACCGCATCGCCGACGACGTGCTCGCGCTGGCGATGGCCTGGAAGGACCCGGCCGCCTGGACCGGCATGACGAAGGCGGGACCCGTCGAGCTGCCGGGCGAGGTCGGCGGCCAGGTCGCGCTGGAGGAGCTCGTCGTACACGGTTGGGACCTGGCGGTGGCGACCGGCCAACCGTTCACACCCACCGACGAGTCGCTGGAGGCCGCCGCGGCGTTCCTGTCGACGTTCTCCGGTCCCGGCACCGAGGATCAACGCGGCGACGGCTTCGGCCCCGAGATCCCGACCACCGACTCGGCGCCGCTGCTGACCCGCGTGCTGGCGATGTCGGGCCGCGACGTCGCCTGGCGTCCGTAGTCGACGCATCGTCGCAGCCGGCGAGCACGGGCACGAGCGCAGCCGCCACCTCGGCGGGGAACTCTTCGTGAGAGAACAGCCGGGCGCCCTCGACCACGTGCAGGCGGGCATCGGGGAACGTCTCGACCATCTCCTCGGCCCGGGCCACCGGGAAGAACGGGTCGTCGGCGCCCCACACCAGTTGGACCGGGACGTCGATGCGGCGGTGGAGGTCGCCCAGCCCGGCGACCAGCGACGTGTCGAAGCTCTTCAACACGCGTACGGCAGCGGCACCCCGCGCCGCATCGTCGTGGATCGGTCGCAGGAAGAACTCGTCGAACTCACCGTCGAGCAGCGTCCGGTCGGCGAAGGCCCCACCGAGCACCAGCGGGTTGCGCCGGAGCGCCGGCCGTGCGACCACCTGGCCGAAGGCCGCTCCGAAACCGGGGAGATGCCGGGCGAGCAGGAACTGCCTGAACATCCAGCTCATGCGGGGCTGCTCGGTGTCGACGAGGCCCATCGCCCGCAGGCGTTCGTCGCCGACCAGCGCGTGGCGGGCGATCAGTCCGCCGCTGTCGTGGCCGACCACAGCGACCCGCTCGAGGCCGAGTTCGTCGACGACGCGCCGCACGCTCCGGATGTGC
>CAYGLH010000062.1:6522-13538 GCA_964350535.1 uncultured Ilumatobacteraceae bacterium | reverse complement strand
GTGATGCGATGACGGCGACGGAGTTCACGTTCGAGGGGCACGGCGGGCAGACGATCGCCGCCTACCGCTGGGATCCGGCGGGCGCCCCGAAGGCGGCGGTGCAGATCGCCCACGGGGCGGCCGAGCACGCGATGCGCTACGACCGGGTCGCCACCCGGCTCGCCGACAACGGCTACGTCGTCTACGCCAACGACCATCGCGCCCACGGCCGCACCGCCGACGACCACGGCACGTTCGGTGTGGCTCGACCCGGTGGATGGGCGGCGATCGTCGAGGACCTCCACCTGCTCACCGACCAGATCCGGGCCGAGCACCCCGACGTGCCGATCGTCTACTTCGGGCACTCGATGGGGTCGATGATGGGCCAGGAGTACATCCGTCGGTGGGGCGACGAGCTCGCTGGAGCGGTGCTGTCGGGCACCACCGGCGGTCTGGGTCTCGACGACGCGACGCTGCAGATGGTCGCGGCGCTCGGCGAGGGCGATGGCGCCGACCAGCCGTCGGAGGTGTTCGCGGCGATGTTCGGCGGCTTCAACGAGCCGTTCACCAGCGACGACGCCACGGGCTTCGAGTGGCTCAGCCGCGACGCCGCCGAGGTGCAGAAGTACGTCGACGACGACTGGAGCGGCTTCCCGCTCTCCAACGGCTACGTCGCCGACATGCTCGTCGGCACCAACGCGATGTGGGACCCCGAGCTCGAGGCGGCGATCCCCACCGACCTGCCGCTCTACGTGATGGGCGGCGACCAGGACCCGGTGGGTGGTCCCGACGTCGAGTCGGTTCGTCAGCTGGTCGACCGCTACGCCGCGCACGGCATCGGGCCGATCACCCTGAAGCTCTATCCGGGCGGCCGGCACGAGATGCTGAACGAGACGAACCGCGACGAGGTCGAAGCCGACCTGGTCGCCTGGCTCGACGCGCAGGTCGGCTGACGCGTCAGCCGAGCAGCCGGGCGGCGAGCACCCGGTAGCGGAAGAAGATCCCGTCGCGCTGGTGCTCGGTGCCCCACTCCCAGCCGACGGTGCCGTCCCGGGCGATCTCGACGCCGTCGACCGAGCGGACGGCGAGCACCTCCCCGCCGAAGGGGGCGAATGCCGGCGGATCGGCGCCGTCCTTCCAGCGTTGGAGGGACAGCTCGCGCACTCGGCCGTCGTCGCCCACCATGATCTCCACCTCGACCGGGCCGGATGGACCGTCGAGCGTGACGATCGCCCGCCCGTCGGCCCCCGCTCGCCACGACGCCCCGGCCTGTGGCGTGGCCGCGTGGGGCAGCCAGGCGACCGTCTCGGCGGCGAGGCGGCCGGCGCCGCTGCGCAGGACGTCCGCGCCGGACGACCGGACGATCGGGACGCGGCCGTGGAGCCGGAACTCCAGGAGCGCCCCGCCGCCGCCCACCGCATCGGCGCCGACGAAGCGGACGAGGCGCCCGCCGACCACGGCCGACCACACGAGTCCGACGCCGTGCCGGAGGGTCTGATCGGCACGGAACGGGAACCACCGGGGCCCCAGCTTGATGTGCCCCTCCATCGAGAGCTCGATGCCGTCCACGAGCGGCGCCCCGCGCGGGATCGCGGTGGCGAGCCAACGTTGCGCTGCCTCTGGGAGCTCCTCCAGGGTGGCCGGGTCGAACCGCTCGGGCGCGCGGTCGGCGGGAGCGCGGAGCTCGGCCAGGGTGTCGGCGACGAACGTGGGGGACACGGACGTCCGTTACTGCAACCCGTGTGCGGCGCCGCCGTCCACCGGCACCGCCGCGCCGGTGATGAACGCCGCAGCGTTGCTGCACAGGAACGCGGCGACCTTGCCGAAGTCGTCGGGGTCGCCGATCGCGCCGGCGGGCACGGACGACTCGAGGCCGGACAGGTCGTCGCCGTAGACGCCGGTGAGGCGCGCCGTCCGGTGCAGACCCGGTTGCAACGAGTTGACGGTCACCCCGTCGCCGGCCACTTCGCGGGCGGTGGTCTTGAGGAAGCCCGTCAGCCCGGCGCGCGCCGTGTTCGACAGCATCAGGGT
Source organism: uncultured Ilumatobacteraceae bacterium (assembly GCA_964350535.1). Taxonomy (GTDB): domain Bacteria; phylum Actinomycetota; class Acidimicrobiia; order Acidimicrobiales; family Ilumatobacteraceae; genus CAYGLH01. The sequence continues at coordinate 11,528 of CAYGLH010000062.1, read as the reverse complement.
GGGGATCGGCTCGCGCACCGAGATCGAGGTGACGGCCACCACCCGGCCCCAGCCGCGCTCGCGCATCGCCGGGATCGACGCCTTGCACAGCGCGATCGTGGACAGCGCGTTGAGCTTGAAGGCGTCGAGGTATGCATCGACATCGGTGCTCTCGAAGTTGCCCGGTGGCGGCCCACCGGCGTTGGCGATCACGATGTCGACGCCGCCCATCGCCTCGGTCGCCGCGCTCACGAGGTCGTCGACCGCATCGGGCTCGCTCACGTCGGCGGTCAGGGCTGTGACACCGCCGCCGAGCTCGTCGGCGGCGGCGACGATCCGCTCGGTCGAGCGCGACGCGATCGTGACCGCCGCCCCCTCGGCGAGCAGGGCGCGGGCGCACGACAGCCCGAGCCCGGCCGACGCGCCGGTGACGAGCGCCCGTCGTCCTGCGAGTTCGAGATCCATCAGCCCGCCACCTCGTACTGGATGGCGGCGCGATCGCCGACCCTGCCGGCGACGTGGGCATCGATGAACGCTCGGTGGGTGGGGTCGTCGCGGTAGGTCAGGTATCCCGCCTCGTCGTCGAAGTCGGCGACGACCACGTAGTCGAAGTTGCCGTCGTTGATCCCGGCGTCTCGTCCGTGCCGGTACGCCCGGATCGTCGGGATCGCGGCGGGCAGCGTGTCGAGCTCCGCTGCCATCGCGTCGACCGCTGCGTCGTCGACGCCGTCGGCGAACCTGAACATGACCACGTGTCGGAACATCGCGCCATGTTCCCACGCGTCGCGCGCCGATCCGGACCCGGGCGTCCGGGTGTTCCTCTCCCGGCCTGGGTCGCTACGTTCCGGTGATGGCCGCCGACGGGGCACCCGAGGAGACGCTCGTGGCGTCGCTGCCCGACGCGGTCGATTCGCCACGCAGCTGGGCGATGTGCGCGGCCGCGTTCATGTCGATGTTCGCCGTGTTCGGCGTGGCGTACAGCTTCGGCGCGTACTTCGACTCGATGTCGGAGGAGTTCGACGCGGGGAGCGGGCTCACCTCGCTGTTCTTCTCGCTGACCACGTTCCTCTACTTCACCCTGGGCCTGTTCACCGGCTCCTGGTCGGACCGCATCGGCCCGACCCGGGTGCTGCTGGTCGGGGCGGCGTCCATGGGTGCCGGGTTGCTCGCCACCGCCGCCGCCCCGTCGCTGTGGGTCGGACTCCTCACCTACTCCGTCGGCGTCGGCGTCGCGGTCGCCTGCGGCTACGTGCCGATGGTCGCCGTCGTGGGTGGGTGGTTCGAACGGCAGCGCACGCTGGCACTCGGCGTCGCCGTCGCCGGGATCGGGATGGGAACGCTGGTGATGGCGCCGGTGGCGAGCTGGTTGATCGAGGAGGTCGGCTGGCGCGACGCCTACCGCATCTACGCGGTCGTCTTCACCGCAGCGATGCTGCTCTGCGCGCTCAGCGCTCGGCGGCCACCGCTGGCGCCCGGCCAGCAGGAACCGATCCCGTTGCGCGACGCATCGCGCACCCGCGCCTTCCGCGCGTTGTACGGGTCGGCCTTGCTGATGTCACTGACGCTCTTCGTACCGTTCGTGTTCCTCGCCGACTACGCCGAGGACGAGGGCATCTCGTCGGGCGCGGCAGCGCTCCTCGTCGGGGTGATCGGCGGATCGAGCATCGTCGGGCGCCTCGGGCTCGGCACGCTCGCACCGCGCGTCGGACTGACGAGGGTGTACCAGGGCTGCTTCGCGGTGATGGCGATGAGCTTCGCCATCTGGCTCGTGGCGGGTGGGAGCTACGCCGCGTTGATGACGTTCGCCGTCGTGCTCGGCGTCGCCTACGGCGGCTTCATCGCCTTGTCGCCCGCCGTGGCTGCGGCGGCGTTCGGCACGGTCGGCCTGGGCGGCGTGCTCGGTGCGCTGTACACCTCGGCCGGCGTCGGCGGTCTCGTCGGCCCCCCGCTCGCCGGCGCGACGATCGATGGCGCCGGGTACCCCACGGCGATCATCGCCTGCATCGTGCTCACGACCGCAGCGTTCGCCGTCCTCCTCCGCCTCCCCCTCCACGGCCGCGACTGAACCTGTCACAAAGGTGTCAGACCCCGGTGTGACAGGTTCGCCCGAATCGTCACGTGGGGCGGGCGTTTGGCAGGATCGCGCGCATGCCTGAAGCATTCATCATCGATGCCGTCCGCACCCCCCGTGGGATCGGCAAGCAGGGGAAGGGCGCCCTCGCCCACCTCCACCCCCAGCACCTTGGCCGCACCGTGCTCGAAGCGCTCGTCGAGCGCAACGGGTTCGACACCTCCGATGTCGACGACATCGTCTGGGGCACCAGCGCCCAGGTGGGCGAGCAGGGAGGCGACCTCGGGCGGATGTCCGCGCTCGACGCCGGCTACGACGTCAAGGCGAGTGGCGCCACGCTCGACCGCTTCTGCGGCTCCGGCATCACCGCCGCCAACTTCGCGGCGCACGCCGTGATGGCCGGCATGGAAGACCTGGTCGTCGCCGGCGGTACCGAGATGATGTCGCTGCCGAAGAAGGGCATGTTGCCGATGGGCGCCGGCAACGAGCACCTCGAGGAGATCCATCCGCAGTCGCACCAGGGCGTCTGTGCCGACGCCATCGCCACGCTCGAGGGCATCCCTCGTGAGGATCTCGACGCCCTCGCCGCCGAGTCGCAGCGTCGCGCCGCGGTCGCCATCGAGGAGGGCCGCTTCGACAAGAGCCTGATCCCGGTGCTCAACGCCGACGGCCCCGTGGCGCTCGACCGCGAGGAGTTCCCGCGGCCCGGCACCCCCGCCGAAGGCCTGGCGCAGTTGCCGCCGAGCTTCCCGCAGCTCGCCGACTACCGCCACACGCCCGAGTCGAAGACCTTCCGAGAGCTGATCAACCAGAAGTACCCGGACCTCGACATCCAGCACGTGCACCACGCAGGCAACTCCTCCGGTGTGGTCGACGGGTCGGCGGCGATCCTGATGGCGAGCGAGGAGTACGCCAAGGCCAACGGGCTCACCCCGCGGGCGCGCATCGTGGCCACCGGCAACATGGGTGACGATCCGACGCTCATGCTCAACGCTCCCGTCCCGTCGGCGCGCAAGGTGCTCGAGCGGGCCAAGATGACCCTCGACGACATCGACCTCATCGAGATCAACGAGGCCTTCGCCGTCGTGGCCGAGAAGTTCCTGCGCGACCTCGACCTCGATCGGGACAAGGTCAACGTCAACGGTGGAGCGATGGCGCTCGGGCACCCGATCGGCGCCACCGGTTCGATCCTCATCGGCACCGTCCTCGACGAGCTCGAGCGGCGCGACCTGCAGGTCGGTCTCGTCACGATGTGCGCCGGCGGCGGCATGGCCCCGGCGATCATCATCGAGCGGGTCTGATCGCTCCGTCGCCGGGCTGGCGCGGTGCGCGTCAGCCGGCGGCGGCGACGGCGTTGAGCTCGGCGAGCACGCCGACGTCGTGGCGGTAGGTGAGCCGTCGCTCGGCGCGTGCGACGCGCAGCCATTCGATCGCGTCGACCTCGTCGTTGGGCGCGAACGTGCCCGACGGCGAATGCATCGCCCAGTAGCGCACCCGCTTCGGGCGGCCCTTGCGGTCGATGTAGCGCGCCTGGGGGAGCTCGGGGCCGATGGCGCAGCGCATCCCGGTCTCCTCGAGCACCTCGCGCACGGCGCAGTCGAGATGCGACTCGCCGTCGTCGAGCTTGCCCTTCGGCAGCGACCAGTCGTCGTAGCGGGGTCGATGGATCAGGAGCACCTCGACACGCCGCTTCCGGTCGGCCCGCCAGATCACGCCACCTGCCGCCTCGATCACGGGCCCCACGTTAGGCACTCCGACGTCCGTCCTGGGCGATGCGGGCTCAGCGGTCGGGTCGGCCCTCGCGCGCCAGCGCCGCATTGCTCCACCCCCGTTCGTCGGTGACGTCGCGCCCGAACCAGTCGGGCGCGGTGAACGCCCTGGCTGCCGCCTCGGACTCGAATTCCACCTCCACGGTGCACAGGCCGTCGAGCTCGCCGGCGTAGAGGTCGATCTCGGCGACGAGGTTCCCCTCCACCGGCACCTCGTAGCGCGTCTTGTCGATGCGCCGCCCCTCCGTGAGCTGCCATAGCGCCTCGGCTTCCTCGCGGGACACGGTGGTCTCGACCTCGGTGCGGGCGAGCCCGCCGCCACCCTTGATCGTCAACGTGGCGACGCGATCGGTGATCCGGATGCGCACGGTGACATCGCCGTCCTCGGCGAGGTAGCCCTGCCGCATGTGGTCGCCAGCCGCGGGGAGCCGGTCGGTGGGTGCTGTCTCGGGGAGGAACTTCCGCTCGATCTCGATCATTGCTCAGCACCGTACGCGCACTCTGTAGGGTGCATCGACCGGGATCGACACGGACGTACATGAACGACAGCAGGACGACACACCTCTCCGCCAGTTCCACCCCCGAGGCCGCGCTCGCTGCGCTCGCCGACGCCGGGTTCGACGTCTCCGAGGGCGTCGACGTCACGAGGACGCTGCTCGACACCTTCGACGGTCGACTGCACGCCGCCGGGCTGCGACTCGACGCCATCGACGGCGATGGCATCGACCTGGTGCTCACCGGCGACGACGTCGTGCCGGCGCACCTCGCGGTCCAGCAGCTCCCACGTTGGCCGTCGGACCTGCCGCCCGGTCCGTTCCGGTCCCGTCTCGGTGGCCTGGTCGACGTCCGAGCGCTGACCCCGATCCTCGCGGTCGCCGCCACGCGGATCCAGGGGGTCCGACGGGACAAGGCGGGCAAGACCGTCGCCACCGCCACGCTGTGGCGCGACATCCGCGTGCCCGGTCGCGACGATGCCGCCGCGCCGCGCTGGACGATCGAGGTCGACGAGCTCGTCGGCTACCAGAAACGCGCCCGACGGGCCCGCGACGTCCTCGACGACGCGGGCCTCGATCGCGTCGACGGCGACACGCTCGACGTCGTGGCGGCCGCGACGGGCGTCGATCTCGCCGGCACCTCGCCGTCACCGACCGTTCCGCTCGATCCGACCATGCGCGCCGAGGACGGCG
>CAYGLH010000062.1:0-6512 GCA_964350535.1 uncultured Ilumatobacteraceae bacterium | reverse complement strand
GTGCGCGCCGTGCTGCTCAACCTCGCGGTCACCGCCCGGCTGAACTGGCAGGGCACGATCGACCGTGTCGACCCCGAGTTCCTGCACGACCTGCGTGTGGCGATCCGACGGAGCCGCTCGGTGCTGCAACAGGCCAGGCGGGCGCTTCCACCCGCGGTGGTGGCGGCCGTCGGCACCGATCTCAAGCACCTCGGCGGCCTCACCGGGCGCGCCCGCGACCTCGACGTGTACCTCATCGAGTGGGGCACCTACACGGGCGACCTCGGCGCTGCCGCCAACGACGCCCTCGAACCGGTGCGCGATCGACTCGGTCAGCACCTCGACGACGCGTACGACGAGCTCGCGGCCCAGCTCCGCGACGCCGAGGTCGACGCCATCATCACCCGGTGGATCGCATGGCTCGAGCAGCCGATCCCCGACGATGTCGAGCGCGGCGACCAGGCGGACCGCCCGCTCGGCAAGCTCGTCGCGAGGCGCATCACGAAGGCCCACGACCGGCTGATCAGCCACGGCCGGGTCATCACCCCCGACACGCCTGCCGAGCAGGTGCACGATCTCCGCAAGGACGCCAAGAAGCTCCGCTACCTGCTCGAGTGCTTCGGGAGCATCCTCCCCGAGAAGCCGAAGAAGCAGTTCGTCAAGCGGCTCAAGTCGTTCCAGAACATCCTCGGTGAGCACCAGGACGCCGAGGTGCACATGGCCGAGCTCGAGGAGTTGTCGCGCGAGCTCCACGAGGAGGAGGCACCAGCCGACACGCTGCTGGCCATCGGGCGACTCACCGAACAGCTCGACCGCCGGCGGGCCGCCGCACGCGCAGCGTTCGCCGATGGCTTCGAGTCCTTCGACTCCAAGAGCACGCGCGCCTCGCTCGCCGAGATGCTCGACGGGATCGGGTCGTGAAGACGATCGCCACCTACAGCATCAAGGGCGGCGTGGGGAAGACGACCTCGGCGGTCAACCTCGCCGACCAGGCGGCGCGCTCGGGGGCCCGGGTGTTGCTGTGGGACCTCGACCCGCAGGGCGCCACCACGTTCTTCCTCCGGGTCAAGCCCGCCGTCAAGGGCGGCGCCGAGCGCCTGATCGGCAAGAAGGGCGCGCTCGCCGACAGCGTGCGGGCCACCGACATCCAGGGGCTGCACCTCGTCCCGGCCGACTTCAGCTTCCGGCACCTCGACATCCATCTCGACGACACCAAGCGGCCGACGAAGCGGCTCGCGGCGCTGCTCGATCCGCTGGCCGACCGATACGACCTGGCGATCCTCGACTGCGCGCCGGGCATGACGCTCACCAGCGAGAGCGTGTTCGCCGCCGTCGACGCGCTGCTCGTCCCGACGATCCCCACCACGCTGTCGAAGCGCACGCTCGACCAGCTCACCGAGTTCCTCGCCGAGAGCGACGACCGCCCGTTGATGCTGCCCTTCGCGTCGATGGTCGATCGCCGCAAGAAGCTGCACCGGGAGCTGGTGGAGGAATACCTGGAGCGCGTGCCCGGGTTCCTCAACACCGTGATCCCCAACGCCAGCATCATCGAGCGGATGGGCGTCGAGCACGCGCCGGTGTCGCAACTGGCGCCGCGCAGCGCGGCGGCGAGTGCCTATGCCGACCTGTGGGGCGAGGTCGCCGACCGCCTCTGGGGCTGATCGCAGGATCAGCGGGCGGGTAGTGTCGCCGCGAACAGGAGGAATGACGATGGCGGAACGACGACTCGAAGTGCAGCGGGCGATCGCGGCGACACCGGAGGCGATCTTCGCCGTGCTGCGCAGCCCGGAGGGGCACGTGGCGATCGATGCCTCGGGAATGCTGATGAGCGCGGACGGCGACCCGGCCAGCGCGGTCGGCGACCGCTTCACGATCCACATGGACCGCGACTCGCTGCGCGACTTCGAGCTGGGCGAATACGACGTCGAGGTCGTGATCGACTCCTACGACGAGGGCGTCGAGATCGCCTGGACGATCGACGGTGCGATCCAACCTCCCATCGGCCATGTCTACGGGTACCGCCTCGACCCGATCGAGGGCGGCACGCTCGTCACGTCGTATTACGACTGGTCGAACCTCCACGAGCAGTACGAGCCGATGGCCGACACCGTCTTCCCGGTGATCAAAGAGACCGGGCTCCGGGCCACTCTCGGCATCCTGGCGCGAACGGTCGCGCCCGGTGCGTCGCGACCTGAGGCGGACGCGCGCTGAGTTCGGCGAAGCGCCCGACCGACGGTCGCGTCTTCGACGACCGGGGACACGGACTCGACCGTTTCGGCGTCCTCATCATCCTCACGGCGTCGACCGTCACGCTGTTGTCGCTGGTCGACGTCACCGCCAACACCGACCGGGCATGGCCCGAGACGGTGCTCACGCTCACCTCGGTGACCGTCGGCATCACCTTCATCGTGGCGCTGCGCGCCTCGGGCCTCCGGCGTCGCTACCGGCGCATCGCGGTGGGGTTCGTGGTGCTGGGGTCGGCGATCAGCGTGACGCTGCTGTTGATCGACCTGACGAGCGACGCGGACGTCAGTCTCTTCAGGTCCGACCGGGTGTCGCCCATCTGGGTGGTGATCGCCCTCATCTCGCCGATCTCGGTGGTGCGCCGACTGGGCCACCACCGTCGCGTCACCCGCGAGACGATCTTCGGGGCGATCGCCGGCTACCTGCTCATCGCCATCGGGTTCACCTACCTCTACATGTTCGTCGGAGGCGTCCAGGACGCGCCGTTCTTCAACACGGGCACCCCCGACAGCGAGGTCCCCAGCACGTCGTACATGTACTTCAGCCTCGTCACGATCACCACCGTCGGGTACGGGGACCTGACGCCGGCGACCGGCCTGGCGCGCTACCTCTCCACGACCGAAGCGCTGGTCGGTCAGGTGTACCTCGTGACGATCGTGGCGATGGTCGTCGGGGCGTTCATCCAGCAGCGCGACAGTTCCTCCTCCGACGAGCCGTCGTAGCGCGGAGACGGTGCCGCGTCAGGTGGTGGCGGTGGCGAGGGCCGACTTGAGGGCGTCGAGGTTGCTGCTGCCGAGCACCAACCGGTTCCCGGTAGCGAGGTAGACGAGGTCGAGGTCGACCCCGGCCTCGTTGATGCGGCGGGTGATGTCGGCCAACTCGCCGGGCCGGTCGTGCACCTCGGTGACGACGACCTCGCGCTCGCCCGTGACGGCCAGCGACGAGATCCGCAGCGCGTGTTTCGCCGCCTCGGCGTGCGGGACGAGGATGTGGATCTCGGCATCGGAACCGGGCCCGGTACAGGTGGCGGCGGCCATGTTGACGCCGGCGTCGCTCACCGCCGCCGCGACCTTGGCGAGTGCGCCTCGCTCGTTGGCCACCTTGATCACCAGATCCATCATCGGCGTGGTACCCCCAAGTTGTCGATTGCCCCGCCTCATCATGGCACGCTCGCCGGAGGTGCCGGAACGGCCGCGTCGCGGCTCAGGCGTGGTGAGCGATGAGCACGACGACCTGGTCGTCGGCGTCCAGTTCGGCGCGGGTCCCCTCCGCCGGGTTGATCACGAGTGTGCTCCCCCGAGCTGCGGCGGTGCGCCAGCCGATGGCGACGGCGCCGCGCCGGTAGGCCGCGTCGTAGACGTCGCCCGCCGTCGCCAGGCCGGTCACGCCGAGGTCACCGCTCGGTACGAGGTGCAAGGAGGCCCCCTCGTCGTGGTACAGCGCCAGCAACACCGGACGGCGGGCGGGCTCGTCGACGAGTTGGGCGAGGAACTGGCTGCCGATCGCCTGGCTGATGATGCCGTCGTCGATGCCGGTCAGGTTGGCCAATGGCGCGCTGTCCACGTCGAGCAGCTGGGCGACGAGCCGCGGCCGGGCCGCGTCACCGGCCCGGTCGTCGTGGGCCCGCTGGAGCGAACGGAGCGTCAGCAGGGTACGCGCGTCGGCGCCCTGACGATCGAGCGTCGGCGCGGCGAGGACGACGATGGTGGAGATGTCCGGGCCGGCGAGGTCGGTGGGATCAGCACCCGCGTCGCCGACGAGGCGGACGTCGATCGGACCGAGGTCGGGCGGCTCGGGCGACCCGTCGATGCCAGGCTCGTAGCGGATTTCCACGGTCGATGTCGATGCGGCGCCGTCCGCCCAGCTCGTCAGCAGGTCGGTCGCAGTCTCGTTCCAGCCGAGCACGAGCAGGTGTTCCTCGATCGGATCGACGACGACGTGGTCGATGGCTGCGAGATCCGAGTTCGCCACCCGCTCGGCAGACCGGCGTGTCGACGGCGCGATCGCCACCGGCGCATCACCGATCGCCACGATCCGGTCGCCGGCGGCGAACTGCGTCTCCGGCGGTGGGACGAGCTGGACAGCGCCGGCGCGGATGATGCCGATCGGGCGGATGTTGGCGAACGCCGTCACGACGTCACCGAACGTCCGACGTTCGCCCGCCGCCGATGCCGCTTGTTGCACCGCGTCGGCGTCGATGGCGAGGATGTCGCTCCCGCGCACGTCGAAGAGCTCTCCGATCACGGCGGCGAGGCCGCGCTCGCGGAGCACATAGCCCGCGACGCGGCTGACCGCCTGCGCGGTGACGATCGGGTGGACCGACCCTCCGCACGCGCCGACGAGGCGCATCGCGGTGGTCGTGCGCAGGAGGTCGACGACGATCCGGATGCGATCGAACCCGCCGAGCGCGTCGCCGACGGCGAGCACCGTCTTGACCGCCGGTGCCTCTTCACCGGATGCCGACAGCACCATCGCAGAGCGGGCCGTGGCCAGGCTGACGATCCCCAGGTCGTCGGGCAACGTCGGGTCGCCGGAGCGGTAGACGACCTTCGTGCCGTGACGATCGGGAACGGCACGATCCACCGCGCGTGCCACCTCGACCGGGTCGCCGTCGGTCATCGCGACGATGGTGGTGCCACCGCGTTCGGCGTTGGCCATCACCAGTTGTTCGACCACCACCGGGAGTCGCTCGGCGCTGCCGAGCACGACGATGTGGTCGCGCTCGATGACGACGCTGCGGCCGCGCCGCATCTCGGTGATGCGGTCCTCGACGCCGGCGGCGATGATGCCGATCAACGTGCCGGCCACGAGCAGTCCGAACAACGTCACGAGCAGCGCGAGCAGGCGCCGTCCCCAGCCGACGTCGGCGGCCATCGTCCCGGGGTCGAGCACGCGCAACATGCTCTGCCAGAAGTCCTCGAGCCACGAGCCGTCCGAGCTGCCGGCGAAGGTCACGTCGAACGCGACGAGCAGCATGGTGCTGAGGAGCACGACGCCGAGGGTGACCGCGCCGAGCCACAGCAGCGCCGCCCACGTGCCACGCGCCAGCAGGTTGTCGAAGCGGTACCGGAGACGATGGCGCAGGCCACCGCCGGTGCCGGTGCCATCGGGAGCCGGGTCGGTCATCCGGCCACGGTATTCGCCTCCGCCGGGTCGAGCCGGTGCACGAGGTGCTCGGGCACGTCCCGGAACACCTCGGCCAGTCGCGGCAGGAACTCGCGGAACGGGCTGGTGTCGCGCCAGAACATGGAGATGTCCCGGTGGGGGACGGGCTGGGCGAGCTCGCGGGCGACGACGGTGCGCGCCGCGCCCGGTCCCGCATCGACCGCGAGGCGCGGCAGCAGGGTGATCGCCACCCCGGTGGCGACCATCTGACGGAGCGTCTCGAGGCTGGTGGCCCGGAATCCTTCGTCCTCGCGCGCGCCCACGAGCCGACACACGCTGAGCGCCTGGTCGCGCAGGCAATGGCCGTCCTCGAGGAGGAGCACGTGCTCGCCGCGGAGCACCGCCACGTCGACGGGGCGGTCATCGGCGGCCAGGGGGTGGTCGGCGGGGACCGCCACGAGGAAGTCCTCCCGGAACAGCGGGGCCTCGTGCAAGCCGTCGGCGTCCACCGGCGTGGCGAGCACGACCACGTCGAGCTGCCCGCGTCGGAGCTGTGCCAGCAGCTCATCGGTCTTCTCCTCGACGAGCAGGAGCTCGAGATCGGGGAACGTGCGATGGGCGACCGGGACGACGTGCGGGAGGAGGTACGGGGCGAGCGTCGGGAACACGCCGAGCCGGATCGTGCCCGCCTCCGGCGACTGGCTGAGCCGCGCGATGTCGCGGATCGCAGCCGTCTCGCGCAACACGGCGCGGGCGCGATCGACGATCTGCTCGCCGACGTCGGTGAGGATGATCTCGCGGCCACCGCGTTCGACGAGGTCGACGTCGAGCTCGGTCTCGAGCTTGCGGATCTGGGTGGACAGCGTCGGCTGACTGACGAAACTCGCCTCTGCGGCGCGACCGAAGTGGCGGTGCTCGGCCAGCGCGACGAGGTACTCGAGGTCGCGCAGGTTCACGAGCGCGAGTCTGTCAGGTGGCGCCCGCCTGCGGGCGTGGTGGCCGGCACTCGCCGGCGACCTCAGGCGGCGGTGTCCGCCAGCTCGGGCGCGTCGCCGCCGGCAGGCGCCGAGGTGCGGATCAGGTGGTCGAACGCACTGAGCGCAGCGGTCGAACCCGCACCCAGCGCGATCACGATCTGCTTGTACGGCACCGTGGTGCAGTCGCCGGCGGCGAACACGCCCGGC
>CAYGLH010000061.1:13104-13617 GCA_964350535.1 uncultured Ilumatobacteraceae bacterium | reverse complement strand
ACACGGCGTTCGTGACCTGGCCGCTGGCGGTCGCCATGTCGGTGGGGAGGGCGAAGAACGCCCGGTACGTCAACGAGTTGCCGTCGACGAGGAGGTAGGTACCCATCGTGCCTCCCGGCTCAGGTGGGATCGGGTCGCAGCGACCCGTCGAGGATCCGGTCGGCGACATCGCGCATCCGGGTGCGCTCGCTCATCGCCGTGCGCTGGATGAAGCTGAAGGCGTCGGCCTCCGCCATGCTCGCCTCGTCCATCAGGATGCCCTTGGCGCGGTCGATGACCTTCCGGGATTCGAGCTGCTCGCCGAGTGCGTCGATCTCACCGGTCAGTGTGCGCAGCTCGCGGAAGCGGCCCATCGCCACCTCGATCGCCGGGACGAGGTCGCTCTTCTGGAACGGCTTGACGAGGAACGCCAACGCGCCGGCGTCGCGGGCGTTCTCGACCACCTCCCGCTGACTGAACGCGGTGAGCATCAGCACGCCGCAGATCTTCTCGCCGTTGATGATCCGGGCCGCC
>CAYGLH010000061.1:8096-13094 GCA_964350535.1 uncultured Ilumatobacteraceae bacterium | reverse complement strand
CGCCTCGAGCCCGTCCATGCCGGGCATCTTGATGTCGAGGATGGCGAGGTCGGGGACCAACGAGCGGACCAGTTCGACCGCCTGGTCACCCCGGCCCGTCTCGCCCACGACCTCGTACCCCTCCTCCTCGAGGGTCTCGCGGAGATCCATTCGGATGATCGCTTCGTCCTCGGCGATCACGACGCGCAGGGCCATGGCTACGTGTTTATCAGCACAGCTGATCGAGCAGGTCGTCCTGACGCTGCTCGAGGGAGGTGATCTCCTCCACCACGTGCGCCCGATGGCGACGCAACGCGTCGACGTGACGTCGGGCGTCGCGCGCCTCGAACGAGGCGCTGGCGGTCTCGGCGACGAGGGCGCGGATCGCCTGGTCGTCGGCGTCGTCGGCGAGGTACAGGAGCTGCTCGTCGATCACGCCCAACTCGGCGCGCAACGACTTCAGCCGGGCGCCCACCTTGGTGAGCCGTCGCTCGAGCATCCAGGTTCCCATCCCGCAGGAATCCTAGATGGGGTCGGTCACGCCATCGATGCACCCACGGCCTCGGCGAGCGGGCGTCCGAGCTCGCGGAGGCGATCGCATCCATCCTCGCCGAGCGCCGCGTACGGCGCGAGCGCCAGCTCGTCGGTGAGCGACTCGATCTCGTGCCGTTGCGCCCGACCGGCGTCGGTGAACGCTCCGTCCGCGCCGACGAGGCCACGCCCCACGAGGCGTCCCACGGCCGCCGCCCAGTCCTCGTCCGACCAGCTCCGGCTGCTGCGCAGCACCTCGGCGGTCACGTCGCCGGAGGCGGCATGGCTGACGAGCGCCTCACACGGGTCGAGACCGGCGCGGACGAGTGCCACGATGTGGCCGTCGCCGCGGAACTCGCGCAGCAACGACTGGGCGTGCCACAACACGAGGTGCGGCTCGTCCGGCCAGTCGAGCGCGGCGTGCCCGGCGAACAGCGGGCGGCCGTGGGGACGAGCCCGCGCCACCTCAGCGGCCTCGCGGGCGAGCTCGGCCGCCTCGGCGACCTCGGCCGACCCGACGCTGTCTCCGAGGGCGCGGCGCAACAGTGCGTCGGCGGCCCGCAACCGTGCCGCCACGAACGTGGCCGGGCCGGCGATCTCCCACGCCGCCCCCATCGAGGTGCGCACGAAGCCCGGCTCGAAGTTGAAGAAGGTGGCGATCACGACCTCCGCGGGCACGGCGCCCATCGGTGCGGCACGTGAGAGGAAGTAGCCGTTCATCCGCGATGTCGTCCCCACGGCGGAGTACTCGCGGCGCGCCTCGGGCGCGAAGTAGATGGCGCCGTGATACATCTCGAGGGCTCGCCAGGTGCGTCGACCGATGTCGGGGTCCATGAGGCCGAGCGTGCCACGGCTGTCGTCCTCGCGAAGAGGCGTGCCCGCCGCTAGCCTCCGAACGTCACGCCCCGGTAGCCCAATTGGCAGAGGCAACGGCCTCAAAATCCGTCCAGTGTCGGTTCGAGTCCGACCCGGGGCACCAGCTCGCGTCAGCATTCGCGGGTTACCCGGTGGTATCTCGTGGCATCCGCCGAGCGCGGTCTAGCCTCCCGACAATGCTCGCGTTCACCTTTCCCGGACAGGGATCGCAACGACCCGGAATGGGCAGGCCCTGGCTCGACCACGAGAGCTGGGAGTTGGTCGACGAGGCCAGCGAGGTGGCGGGGCGCGACGTGGCCGCCCTCCTCTGCGACGCCGACGCCGACGAGCTGAAGGACACCCGGAACGCGCAGCTCACCACGTTCGTCCAGAGCCTGATGGTGCTGGATGCGGTCGAACGCCTCGGCATCGTGCCGAGCTACTGCGCCGGCCACAGCCTCGGCGAGTACACCGCCCTCACGGCCACCGGCGCCCTCGGTTTCGACGACGGTGTGGCCCTGGTGTCGGCGCGGGCGGCGGCGATGCACGACGCCGGCCAGGAACGGCCGGGCACGATGGCCGCTGTGCTCGGCCTCGACGACGACCAGGTCGAGGTCGCGTGTCGCCGCGCCGACGACGACGTGTGGGTCGCCAACTACAACGCGCCGGGACAGGTGGTCATCGCCGGCTCGCCGGACGGCGTGGAGAAGGCCGGCGCCCAGGCCAAGGAGCTCGGCGGCAAGCGGGTCATGCCGCTGCAGGTCTCCGGCGCCTTCCACACGCCGTTCATGACCGCCGCCCGCGACCGGCTGCGCACCGCGCTGGGCGACTCGGAGTGGCGCGACACCGACGTCCCCGTCGTCGCCAACGTCGACGCGCTCGCCCACCACACGGGCGACGAGTGGGCGAGCCTGTTGTCCGCCCAGCTGTCCAGCCCGGTGCGCTGGAAGCACACGTTGCTCACGCTGGCGGATGCCGGCGTCACGGGCCTGGTCGAGCTCGGCCCGGGCGGCGTCCTGACCGGGATGGCCAAGCGCACACTCGACGGTGCGCGCACGATCACGGTCGCCACGCCCGAGGATCTCGACAAGCTGCTCGACTGGGTCAGCGAGGGCACCCCGACCGCCAGCCGCGACCAGCTCGAGGGCGAGCACCTGTTCGCCGAGGAGCGCCTCGTCGTCAGCCCGGCCGCCGGCATCTTCACGCCCGTCGGCGACCTCGGCGAGGGCTCGTCCATTGACGTCGGCTCGGTGTTGGGGCACGTTGGAGAGCACGAGGTGCGTTCTCCGTTCGCCGGCGTGCTGCAGAGCTACATCGCCGTCGACACCGAGCGCGTCACGTCGCGCCAACCGATCGCCTGGTTGCGCACCAACTGACCTGCCCGCCCCGTCCATCCACCAGCCACGTCCGCCGAACATCGAGGAGCCAGAGATGCCAGCCATCCGCCCAGGAGTGCACGGTGCCGTGATCACCGGCTGGGGGAGCTCGCTCCCGCCGAAGGTGCTCACCAACGCCGACCTCGAGTCGATGATGGACACCAGCGACGAGTGGATCGTCGAGCGCACCGGGATCCGCGAGCGCCACGTCGGCGGCACGACGGCCGGGCTGTCGATCGAGTCGGGACGAGCCGCGCTCGAGAAGTCCGGTGTCGATCCTGCCGACATCGACGCCCTCGTCCTCGCCACCACCACACCCGACCGCACGGTGCCGGCCACGTCGGCCACCGTGCAGGCCGAGCTGGGGCTGTCGTGCGGCGCGTTCGACGTCAACGCCGCATGCTCCGGCTGGGTCTACGGCCTGATCACCGGTCACGGCCTCATCGCGATGGGCGCCGAGAAGGTGCTCGTCATCGGCACCGACACGCTGGCCCGCATCGTCGACTGGGAGGATCGCAACACCGCCATCCTGTTCGCCGACGGATCCGGTGCGGTGGTGCTGGAGGCGGTCGACGGACCCGGCCAACTCCTCGGGTGGGACCTCGATGCCGACGGCACCGCGGAACGGCTGCTGTACGCCGAGGTCGGTGGCTTCATCCACATGGACGGCAAGGAGGTCTTCCGCCGGGCGGTCCGGATCATGGCCGATTCGGCGACGAAGTCGATGGAGCACGCCGGTGTCACCGCCGACGACGTCGCCCTCGTCGTGCCGCACCAGGCCAACACCCGCATCATCAGTGCGGCGTGCAAGCGCCTCGGCATCGAGGACGAGCGCGCCGCGGTCGTGCTCGATCGCACCGGCAACACCTCTGCGGCGTCGATTCCGCTGGCGCTGGTGGACGCGCTCGACACCGGTCGCATCCACGACGGCGACCTCGTGCTCTTCGTCGGCTTCGGCGCCGGGATGACCGCCGCCAGCGCCATCGTCCGCTGGGGCGCCCGATGAGCGGACGGGTGGTGCTCGTCACCGGCGGCTCGCGGGGCATCGGACTCGCGTGTGCGCAGCGGTTCGCCGATGCAGGCGACCGCGTCGCCGTCACCTACAACTCGTCGCCGCCGCCCGATGGCTTCTTCGGGGTGCAGTGCGACGTCACCGACGCCGAGCAGGTCGACGCCGCGTTCACGGCCGTCGAGGAACACTTCGGCGAGGCCGTCGAGGTGCTCGTGTCCAACGCCGGCATCACGCGCGACGGGCTCTTGCTGCGCATGAGCGAGGACGACTTCGCCTCGGTCGTCGACGCCAACCTCACCGCCGCCTATCGCGTCGTCAAGCGCGCCGCCCGCGGGATGCTCAAGGCCCGCCGCGGCCGGATCGTCCTGATGGCGTCCGTCGTCGGCCTGCTGGGCTCCGCCGGACAGGCGAACTACGCCGCATCGAAGGCGGGGCTCGTCGGATTCGCCCGCTCGCTCGCCCGCGAGCTCGGCTCACGGTCGATCACCGTCAACGTGGTCGCACCGGGCGCGGTCGCCACCGACATGACCGCCGCGCTCGGGGAGGATCGCCTCGCCGAGCTCGCCGCCGCCACGCCGCTCGGACGCGTCGCCGAGCCCGAGGAGATCGCGGCCACGGTCGAGTTCCTCGCGTCGCCCGGAGCAGCGTTCATCACCGGCGCGGTGATCCCCGTCGACGGCGGTCTCGGGATGGGGCACTGACCGCTCCAGCGTCCCGTCCACGGCACCCGACGGTGCCTACACTGCAACCCACCCCACAAGGAGACAACACCCGTGAATGAAGAACTGTTCGCCCGCTTCCGCAACTGCGCCGTCGAGGTGCTCTCCGTCGAGGAGGACGCGGTCACGCCCGACGCCAAGTTCGGCGACGATCTCGATGCGGACAGCCTCGACCTCGTCGAGCTCGTGATGGCGCTCGAAGAGGAGTTCGACATCTCGGTTCCCGAGGAGGAGCTCGAGGGCGTCGAGACCGTGCAGCAGGCGTACGACCTCGTCGCGTCCAAGGTCGGATGACCAGCGCCCGCCGAGTCGCCGTCACCGGTCTCGGGGTCGTTGCGCCGGCGGGTCAGGGCAAGGACGCGTTCTGGCACGGCCTGCTGGGACCCGGCCTGACCAGCGGCGTCGCCACCGAGATCGACGACTGGGACCCCACCCCGTACTTCGAGAACGCCAAGCAGGCGCGCCGCGCCGACCGCGTCGAGCAGGTCGCCCTGGCGGCTGCCGCCGAAGCGTTCGAGCAGGCCGG
>CAYGLH010000061.1:0-8086 GCA_964350535.1 uncultured Ilumatobacteraceae bacterium | reverse complement strand
GCACCGACGCGATCGGAGTCGAGCCGGCCCGCTTCGGCACGATCTTCGCCACCGGCGTCGGCGGGCTGCACACCCTCGAGGGACAGGTCGAGGTGCGCATGGAGAAGGGCGAGCGTCGCGTCTCGCCGTTCCTCGTGCCCATGATGATGGCCAATGCGGCGGGCGCCTCGATCTCGATGCGCTATGGGCTGCAGGGGCCGAACGAGACGATCTGCACCGCCTGCGCCGCCGGCAGCCACGCCATCAACTACGCGGCACGGCTGATCCGCTGGGGCATGGTCGACGCGGTCGCCACCGGCGGCAGCGAGGCGGCGAGCACCGTCACCGCGCTCGCCGGCTTCGGCAACATGACCGCGCTGTCGAGCACCGGCGTCAGCCGGCCGTTCGACGCCGACCGCGACGGCTTCGTGATGGGCGAGGGTGCAGCGGTGCTGATCCTCGAGGCGTGGGACCGCGCCGAAGCCCGCGGCGCCACGATCCTCGGCGAGATGCTCGGCGGCGCCAGCAACGCCGACGCCCACCACATCACCGCTCCCGCGCCGGGCGGGACGGGTGCCATCGCCTGCATGCAGATGGCGCTCGCCGATGCGGGGCTCGAGGCCGGCGATGTTCGCCAGGTCAACGCCCACGGCACCTCCACTCCGCTCAACGACGCCGCCGAGGCGGCGGCGATCAGCGCGGTCTTCGGTGACGGATCGGTGACGGTGGTCTCCACCAAGGGCGTCACCGGCCATGCGCTCGGCGCCGCCGGAGCGCTCGAGGCCGCCGCAGCGCTGCTGTCGATCGACAAGGGCCTGATCCCCCCGACCGCCAACAGCACCGGTCCCGATCCCGAGATGGACATCGACCTCGTCGTGGGCGAGCCGCGCCCGTGGGAGCCGGGGCCCGTGATCTCGAACAACTTCGGCTTCGGCGGCCACAACGGCAGCATCATCCTCGCGCCGTCCTGATCGTCTCGGCCTGACCTCGGGCGCCTGCTGCGGTCGGCTGGACGGCCTCGACGCCATGCTCGCTCCCTGGCGGTCGCGACGCGGGCTCGCGCTGATCGTCTCGGCTTGACCTCGGGCAGCTTTCTGCCACCCGGCGCGTCGACTCGTTGCGTTCTGCGGGTGACGAGCAGACTGCGGCGAGGGCACGCACAAGGGGGTTGTGATGGGTCGTGGACCGTTGGACGGCCTGAGGGTCGTGGAGATGACCGGGGACATGGGGCGACTCGCCGGCAAGATGCTGGCCGAGTCCGGCGCGTCGGTGGTGCGCCTCGGACCGGCGTTCGGCGGCCCGGCGATGACGGATCCCACCGTCGCTGAACGAGGCGGGCTCCTCGACTGGTGGTTCGACGGCGGCAAGGAGCACCTGCCCGACGACCTCGCGAGCGACGCGGGACGCGACGCCTATCGACGCCTCGTGTCGAAGGCCGACCTGGTGATCGAGTCGGCACCGCCCGGCCGGCTCGCCGACCTCGGACTCGACCACGATGCGATGGTCGAGACGAACCCCGCCCTCGTCCAGGTGGCGCTGACGCCGTTCGGCCGCACCGGGCCACGCGCCGGGTGGCAGACCAGCGACCTGGTCGCCGGCGCGCTCGGCGGCGTGCTGAGCGTGTCGGGAACCCCTGACGAGGCAGTCAACCCGTGGGGCCGGCAGAACTTCAACACCGGTGCGCTGATGGCGGCGGTGTGCGGGCTGGCGGGTGTGTGGGACGCCCGCGAGTCCGGCACCGGGCAGCTCGTCGACCTTTCGCTGCACGAGGTGGTCACGTCGTCGCTCGAGCAGATCTTCTTCCAGTGGTGGTTCCCCGACCTGCTGCCGATCCCCCGCCGAGCGCTCCGCCAGGGTTCGTTGCACTGGCTCGGCGCCTACGTGGTCGCCGAGGCCAAGACCGGCGCCTGCAACATCGCCCCGGTCCCCCAACCCGAGTCGCTGTTCGCATGGATGGCAGAGGAGGGCGACCCGGACGGCGCCGAGATGGCGTCGATGCCGGTCGAGGAGGTGCTCGCCGAGATGCCGCGCGTGATGGCGGCGATCAAGCGCTTCGCCCGGACGAAGGACTCGGGCGAGTTGTTCCACGAAGCCCAGCGCCGACACATCGCCTTCGGCGAGGTGCAGACGGTGCCACAGGTGGCGCAGAACCCGCAGTACGAGCACCGAGGCACGTTCCGCGCCGTCGAGGGCGTGCCCGCGGTGCAGATGCCGGGCCCATACGCCCGGTTCCACGGCACCCCGGTGGCGGACCAACAGGCACCGTCCCCGTCGGCGAGCTCGATCGATGACGTGCTCCGCCGGTGGGCAGCGGCAGACGCACCTCATCCACCGTCGACGGGGCGCCGCCACCGCGGTCCGGTCGCCGCCGGCAAGCCGCTCGAGGGACTGCGTGTCGTCGACTTCACCTGGGTGCTCGCAGGACCGTTCGCCAATCGCATCATGGGCGACCTCGGTGCCGACATCCTGAAGTTCCAGACCGCCGAACGAGCCACGCTGGTGAACTCGCCGGACTTCCCGTACTTCTACGTCTGGAACCGATCGAAACGACTGATGTCACTGGACATGAAGCGTCCGGAAGCGCTCGACATCATCCGGCGGGTGATCGAACAGTCCGACGTGTTGATGGAGAACTTCTCGGCCGGCGTGCTCGCCCGATGGGGTCTCGACTACCAGGCGGTCCGGGAGTGGAATCCCGAGATCGTGTACGTCAGCATGAGCGGTCCGGGCCACGACGGGCCGTGGTCGAACGTCATCACGTACGCCCCGACGATCCACGCCCTGTGCGGTCTCACCCATCTGTCCAACCCGCCTGGCCGGAGCGACGTCGGCCCGGGGTTCTCGCTGAACGACCACGCCGCAGGGCTCACGTCCGCGGCGGCGGTGCTCGCTGCGCTCGAGGCGCGCCGACACACCGGGGAGGGCCAGCACATCGACATCGCGCAGATGGAGACCGGCACGTACCTGATCGGTCCGGCGCTCCTCGATCACTTCGCCAACGGGCGCGAGGCGCAACCGATCGGCAATGCCGATCCGTTTCGGCAACACTGCCCGAACGAGGTCTACCGCTGCGGTGACCTCGGCGAGGTGGCGATCACCTGCCGGGACGACGCCGATTGGCGCCGCCTCTGCGACACCGTCGGCTGGATCATCGCCGAGTTGGCCGACGATGACAGCCTCGCCACCGTCGACGGTCGGCTGGAGCGCGTGGAGGACATCGACGACGCGCTGCGCGAGTGGTGCGCGAGCCGCACGGCCGTCGATGCGGTCGGCGCGCTCCAGACGAACGGGGTGCCTGCGGGCCGAGTGCAGGACGGCGGCGACCTGATGGCCGACCCCCAACTGCTCGCCCGCGACTTCTGGCGCACGACCGATCATCCCGTCTTCGGCGAGCGACCGTACGACCGGTTCCCGGCGCTCTGGAGCGGCACCGACCTCGAGCCGTACATGCTGTCCGGCGCGTACATCGGCGAGCACAACTTCGAGGTCTACGCCGAGCTCGGCGGGCTCGGCCCGGAGGAGATCGCTGTCGGCATGGGAGACGGCCTGTTCGGCTGATCGCAGCCCGACGCACCACCGCCCGGTCGGGGCCCGTCAAGGAGTCCGACAGCGGTCGACTACCGTTTTCGCCGTGACGGACGAGGCTGGGGTCGGCTCGGACGACGGCACGGTGAGCGCCCAGACGTGGATCTCGCTGGCGGCGATGTCGCTCGCAGTCTTCGCCATCGCCAACGACTTCACCGCGATGAACGTCGTGCTGCCGACGCTCGAGCAGGATCTCGACACCGACCTCGCCCGCGTCCAGTGGGTCGTCAACGGCTACTCGATCGTCTTCGGCGTGCTCATCGTGCCCGGCGGACGACTCGCCGACCTCTTCGGCCGCAAGGAGATGCTCGCCGTGGGTGCCGGCATCTTCGCCCTGTTCTCGTTCCTCGGCGGGCTCGCCCCGAACGTCGACCTGCTCATCCTGGCGCGCATCCTGATGGGCATCGGGGGTGCGCTGATGTGGCCGGCGATCCTCGGCCTGATGTACGCCATCCTGCCGCCCAGCAAGGCGGGGCTGGCGGGTGGCCTGGTGATCGGGGTGGCGGGCATCGGCAACGCCGCCGGGCCGGTCATCGCCGGGGCACTTGCCGAGATCGACTGGCGCTACATCTTCTTCCTCAACCTGCCGATCGCCGCGATCGCAGTGGCGGCGACGTGGAAGCTCGTGCACGTCGATGCCGAGCGCTCCAAGTCCAAGGTCGACGTCCCGGGCTCGCTGCTGCTCGCCGTCAGCCTGTTCGCGCTGCTCACCGCACTGACCGTTGCGCCCGCGAACGGATACACCTCCCCGCTGGTGATCGGCGGCTTCCTGCTCTGCGCCGTGATGATGGTGGCGTTCGTGGTTCGCGAACGCGCCGCCGGCGAAGACGGCCTGGTGCCGCCGAGCGTGGTGGGCAACAGGCCGTTCCGTTGGGCCTGCCTGTCGGTGTTGGCGATGGCGGCGGTGTTCTTCGGCACGCTGTTCTACCTCCCGCAGTTCTTCCAGAAGGTGCTCGACGAGGACACGCTGATGTCGGGCGTGATGCTGTTGCCCTTCGTCGGCGTGTTCGCGGCGGCGTCGTTCGGCCAGAACTGGCTCGTCAATCAGATCGGTCCCAAGGCGGTCATCTCGCTCGGCGCCGCCTGCCTCTTCATCGGGCCGGTCCTGTTCGTCGCCGTGCTCGACCAGAGCAGCGGGTACGGCGCGTTCGTGCCCGGGATGGTGGTGCTCGGCATCGGCGTCGGCCTCTTCTATTCGGCCGTCACGACCGCCGCGCTCACGTCCGTCGACCCGTCGAAGTCCAGCCTCGCCGGCGGCCTGCTCTACATGTTCCAGATCGCCGGCGGTGGTGTCGGGCTCGCGCTCACCACATCGGTCTTCCTCGCAGCGTCGACCTCTGAGATCGACGACGCCACCCAGGAGCTCGGCATCGAGCTCTCCTCCAGCGAGCTGGTCGACGTGCAGGGCGTCCTGGTCGGTACCGAGACCAGCCAGGAGCTCGTGGCCTCCGACCCCGGTCAGGCCGACGCGCTCACCGAGATCGTGCGCGACGCCTTCATCTCCGGGATGCGCTGGGCGTTCGCGTTCGATGCCGCGCTGACGGCGAT
This sequence comes from uncultured Ilumatobacteraceae bacterium, assembly GCA_964350535.1. GTDB lineage: Bacteria > Actinomycetota > Acidimicrobiia > Acidimicrobiales > Ilumatobacteraceae > CAYGLH01. Next base: position 2,974 of record CAYGLH010000061.1, on the reverse strand, counting down.
CGGCTTGGCCATCGCGCTGCTCGCCGTCGGTGGGCCGCTGGCCATGCTGTTCCGCGATCGGCCCGGACGCGAACGGCCGCCGGGCGAACGCACGCGGCACCACATCTGGCATCCGCATCGGCACCGCCACGCTCCGGAGAGGCCGACGGTCTGCCGGGCCGGCGCCACGCAGTCGCAACCCCGTCAGGCTCGCCGGGAAACACGGCGGATCCCCAGCGAGTCGAACACCGCCGCCGTGTCGCGACCGAGCGGCATCGACGCACCTGGATCGCGCCGCGGCCGGGGTCGACGCGCCGGCGCATCGTTCGCCCGGGAGACCCAGCCGCCCGCCGCCGCTGCCGCAACCCGCGCCAACGACGCGTCGACGAGCCAACGTCCGCCCGCCTCGAGCAGCGCCGAGACCGCGCACGCTGCGGTCAAGCCGGTGAGCGGGTCGGCGACGGCGTCGGCCACCAGCCGCGGCTCGTCGTCGTGCCATCCGACCAGCCCGCCGGCGGCGGCGGTGTCGTCGCCGAAACCGACCCGGTCGCGCCCGCCGGGACCACGGCCGTGGGACGTGATCGACAGCCAGATGCGGGGTCCAGCGGCCACGATCGCCGCGGCGTCGATGCCCATCTGCTCGAGCGCCCGCGGCCGGCTCCCCTCGATCACCACGTCGGCCGCGCGGAGCAGCCGCAGCAGGTCCTCCCGCCCCGCCGCATCGGTGAGATCGAGCCCCACCGACTCGCTGCGGCCGTGCAGCGCGGCGAAGAAGCGCCCTGCCAGCCGACCGCCATCGGGCCGGCGCGTGCTCTCGACCGTGATCACACGAGCACCGCACCGGGCCAGCACATCGGCGCACAACGGGCCCGCCCACAACGAGGCGAGCGACACCACGACGGCGCCGGCGAGCGGGCGCGATGCGGCGTCGCCGAGCGGGCTGGCGATGACCGGCTCGTCGTCGCCGACCTCGCCGACGACGGAGAACGGGAGTCCGAGCAGCGCCGCCCGCTGGCCGAGCTCACGCTCCCGCCGCCCGTCGATCGCGCGCTCCACGCGCGTCCAGAGCTCATCGGTGGGCGCACCGTCGACCTCGTCGGGAGCGACGCCGAGCCCGCGTGCGCCGGTGTCGTCGGCGAGCCACGCCGCCAACAGCGCGAGGTCGTCCTGGCGCGCCAGGGAGAGCGCCACCCACCCGTCCGCGCAGCGCAGGAGCCGGGTGGCACCACCGCAGCTGGTGCGCCCGGCGGTGGGGAGTCCCATCGTCGCCGCCCGCTCGGCGAGCAGCCCCACGCCGCGGGCCGGCACCAGCCGCGCCAGGTCGGCACCCTTCCGGTCCAGTTCGTCGACCAGTCCGACGACGCGACGGACCAGGCGCGTCGGCACCCCGAGCGAGGGATCGCTCAACCATCGTGCACCCGACTCGGCCCACAGGGCGTTCGCCTGCTCGTCGCTCAGGGGAGGCTCGGGTGGCGTCCATCGCACCGCCCCATGTTGGCCCGCGCACCGCGCTGTGCCACGCCCGACCGGCACTACGATCGCCGCATCAGCGCGGAACTCCTGTCTCCCGACGAGTACGAGGCGCTGGTTCGCGGGCCCTACGTCGGCGAGCGACTGGCCGAGCGCTCCCCGCTCGTCGTCGTCGACGCCGGCGCACGGTCGCTCTCGGCGCCAGGGGCGCTCCCCGTCGTGGTGTGCGCGCTCGGCGACGCGCTCGGGGCGTCTGGGCCCGATGCCGTCGACCTCGTCGTCGACGAGGCCCACCTCGACACCGTCGCCCGGCGAGTGGGCGGTAACCCCGTCGCTTCCGTCAGCCTGGCCGTGCTGTTGCGGTCGTCGCCCGTGCTCTCCGTCGACCTGGCGCTCGCCGCTGAGTCGGCGGTGTACTCGATGCTCCAGGGTGCGGCCGAGTTCGCCCGCTGGCGCGCCGGCGTCACCCCCCAGGTCGCCGTCGACGACGGCCCGGTGGTCCGCGTCGACCGCGGTGGCGGAGTTCTGACGATCACGCTCGATCGCCCGCGGCGGCACAACGCGATCACTCGCACGCTCAGGGACGAGCTGTGTGCCGCACTCGAGGTCGCCCGGCTGGATCCGTCGGTCGAGGAGATCCGTCTGCGCGGGGCCGGACCCTCGTTCTGCAGCGGTGGAGACCTCGCCGAGTTCGGCGCCCGCCCCGATCCCGCCGAGGCCCATCGGACACGGCTCGCGCAGAGTCCGGCGCGGCTGCTCAACGAGGTTCGCGAGCGCACCACGGTGGAGCTCCACGGCGCGGCGCTGGGCGGCGGCATCGAGATGGCCGCGTTCGCCGATCGGGTGATCGCCGACCCGGCCACGCGGATCGGCCTGCCGGAGGTCGAGCTGGGACTGATCCCGGGTGCCGGTGGGACGGTGAGCATCAGCCGTCGCGTCGGGCGACAGCGGACCGCCGCGCTGGCGCTGGCCACCGACACGATCGACGCGGCGACCGCGGTGCGCTGGGGACTCGTCGACCAGGTGACCTGAACGGTCCGGTGCCCGCCGCATTGCCGGGGCGGTACCGCTCAGGCGTCGGCGATGACGAAGAGCAGATCGCAGGAGCAGGCGAGATCGCCGTCGACGGTCGCCCTCCCGGAGCCCTTCCCCGCGCGTGCCGACATCCGCCCGAGCTCGACCTCGAGGACAAGCTCGTCACCGGGTACCACCTGCCGGCGGAACCGGGCCCTGTCGAGGCCGCCGAAGAGCGGCAGCTTGCCGGCGAAGCGCTCATCCGCGAGCACGGCGCAGGCGCCGACCTGAGCGATCGACTCGCACATCAACACACCTGGCAGCGTCGGGCGACCGGGGAAGTGGCCCGGGAAGAAGTACTCGTCGCCGGTGATCCGCCAGACCGCACGGGCCGACTCGCCTGGGGTCATCTCGAGGAGCTCGTCGACGAGCAGGAACGGCGGGCGGTGCGGGAGCAGCTCGCTCGGAGCGGGAAGCGACATCGGTCCTCCTTCAGGACGGATCGGCGGGC
>CAYGLH010000060.1:11803-13817 GCA_964350535.1 uncultured Ilumatobacteraceae bacterium | reverse complement strand
TACCCGCACCTGGCCGAGCTGCGCGCCGCCGACCCGGTGCACCATGCGCTGACGAACCAGTGGATCCTGTTCGCCTACGACGACGTGTTCCGGATCTTGCGCGACCCGGGCATGAGCGTGATGGCGGAGAACGCCACCGAGCGCAACGACGAGCGGATCGCCATGTTCGAAGACGCCGGCGGCGACTTCACCCCGAGCACGAGCATCCTCAACATCGACCCGCCCGATCACACCCGGTTGCGACGGCTGGTGTCCAAGGCGTTCACGCCCGCCGCGATCCAGGCGCTCCGGCCGCGCATCCAGCAGCTCGTCGACGAGGCGCTCGACGCGATGGCGCAGCGGGGGAGCGGCGCCGTCGTCGCCGAGCTGGCGTTCCCGCGGCCGTTCGACGTGATCTCCGAGATGCTCGGCATGCCCGAGTCCGACAAGGACCAGATCGCCGCGTGGTCGGGGATGCTCGTCAAGACGCTCGATCCGATCATCACCGAGGAGGAGGTGCGCCAGGCGGTCGAGGCGTCGGTGCTGATGGACGAGCACATCGATCGCGTGATCGAGTGGAAGCGGGCGCACCCCGCCGACGACCTGCTGACGGCGATGATCGACGCCGAGGACGACGGCGACCGCATGTCGTCGGTCGAGTTGCGCGACCAGGTCTCACTGCTGTTCATCGCCGGGCACGAGACCACGGTCAACCTGATCGGCACCGGCATCTACGAGCTGCTCCGGCACCCCGATCAGGCGCAGTTGCTGCGCGACGACCCGTCGCTCGAGGTCAACGCCATCGACGAGCTGTTGCGGTTCGTCAGCCCGGTGCAGTTCTCCCGCCGGATCACGCTCACCTCGGCCGAGTTCCGCGGCCGCACGATCGATCCCGGATGGTTCGTGCTCGCCGGGTTGGCGTCGGCGAACCACGATCCCGCCAAATGGGGGCCCACCGCCGAAGCGCTCGATCTCACGCGGGAAGGCGCCGGTCAGCACGTCGCCTTCGGGAGCGGCGTGCACTACTGCCTGGGCGCATCGCTGGCCAAGCTCGAGGCGCAGGTGGCGATCGGCACGTTCCTCCGGCGCTTCCCCGACGCAGCGGTCGACGGCGAGCCGGCGTGGAACGGCCGGATCAACCTCCGCGGCCTCGAGCGATTGCCGGTCGCCGTCGGCGCGTGAGCGGTCTCGACCGCGTGTTCCGCGGGTAGCTTGCCCACCCATGTCCGATCGCACCCTCGTCCTCCTCAAGCCCGACGCCGTGGAGCGCAAGCTCGTCGGCGAGGTCGTCTCCCGCTTCGAGGCCAAGAACCTCGACATCGTGGCGATGGACCTCCGCAGCCTCGACAGCGACATCCTGGCGCGCCACTACGAGGAGCATGTGGGCAAGCCGTTCTACGACGATCTCGTGGCGTTCATGTCGCGTGGCCCGGTCGTGGCGATGGTCGTCGAAGGCCCGGAGGACACGTGGGAGGTGGTCCGCACGATGATGGGCGCGACCAACCCGCGCACCGCCGCACCAGGCACGATCCGCGGCGACCTCGGCATCCTCTTCACCGAGAACCTCGTCCACGGCAGCGATTCCCTCGAATCCGCGCAGCGCGAGATCGGCATCTTCTTCCCGAATCTGTAACATTTCTGGATCACTCGTCGGCCCCTTCGCGTGCCGACGTGCAAGGATCTTCGAAGACGCTGCCGTGTAAGGAGGGCCACCGTGGCCCGCAACAACCCACTCAGCCTGGGTCGTGACCTGGCGATCGACCTGGGCACCGCCAACACCCTGATCTATGTCCGCGGCCACGGCGTCGTGCTCGACGAGCCGTCGGTCGTGGCGATCAATGCGAACGACGGCCGCCCGGTTGCGGTCGGCCTCGAGGCGAAGCGGATGATGGGGCGCACCCCCAACCACATCCGTGCCATCCGCCCCTTGAAAGACGGCGTCATCGCCGACTTCGAGGTGTGCGAGAAGATGCTGCGCTACTTCATCCAGAAGGTGCACCGCAGCCGCTTCGCCAAGCCCCGCATGGTCATCTGC
>CAYGLH010000060.1:8752-11793 GCA_964350535.1 uncultured Ilumatobacteraceae bacterium | reverse complement strand
GAGGTGGCGGTCATCTCGCTCGGTGGCATCGTCACCGCGCAGTCGGTGCGCGTCGCCGGCGACGAGCTCGACGACGCGGTGCTGCAATACGTCAAGAAGGAGTTCTCCTTGGCGATCGGCGATCGCACCGCCGAGGAGATCAAGATCCAGATGGGTTCGGCGTGGCCGATGGAAGAGGAGCTCACGGCCGACATCCGCGGTCGCGACCTCATCTCCGGCCTGCCGCGCACCATCGAGCTCACCACCGAGCACGTGCGCGAAGCCCTTGCCGAGCCGATCTCTGCCATCGTTGACGCCGTGAAGACCACCCTCGACAAGACGCCGCCGGAACTGGCCGCCGACATCATGGAGGACGGCATCACGATCACCGGGGGCGGCGCGCTGCTCGGTGGCCTCGAGGACCGCCTGCGGCACGAGACCGGCATGCCGATCCGGATCGCCGACGAGCCGCTGTACAGCGTCGTCATCGGGTCGGGTCGGGCGCTCGAGAACATCGACGCGATGCGCGGTCTGATGTCGCTCGGCGGCGAGGACTGACCGCAGCCGGGCGACCCCCATGCCGATCTACTCCGTCGGGCGCCGGCGAGTCATCATCGCGCTGCTGCTGACGTCTGCGCTGCTGCTCACCCTCGATCTGCGCGGCAACCCGGTCATCGACACCGTGCGCGACGCCGCCACGCGGGTGATGCAGCCGATCGAGAACGCCGCCGAGGCGATCACCAACCCCATCGAGCGGGCCTGGAAGGGCATCGTCGACTACGACGACCTCGAGCGTGAGAACCAGGCGCTGCAGGACCGCATCGACCGGCTGGAGGGCACCCAGGCCTCCGCCGAGGCGAGCGTGCTGGAGTACCAGGAGCTACTGGCGCTGAACAACCTGCCGTCACTCGCCGGGATCGAGACCGAGGTCGCCCAGGTCGTCGCCTATTCGTCGAACAACCTCGACCAGGAGGTCGAGATCAACAAGGGCAGCGACCACGGCATCGCCGTCGGCATGCCCGTCGTCAACCAGGCCGGCCTCATCGGTCGCGTCACCACGGTCCGCTCGACGACGTCGCGGGTGATGCTGGTCACCGATCGTCGCTTCGGCGTCGCGGTCAAGGTCACCGCCGGGCGCCCGTGTCGCGACGACGGCGCGCCGGTGAACACCGCGCCGTCCGGGCTGACCGAGGACGAGATCGAGGATCTGTCGACGACGACGACCACGAGCACGACCGTGCCCGGCTCCTCGACCACGGTGCCCGACGAGCTCGACCCGAACAGCGTCGTCACCGACAGCACGCTCCCCGGTGGGGCGCCGACCACCACGATCGACCTCAGTGAGCTTGCCGAGCTGAGCGACGAGGAGCGCGCCGAGCTGACCGACGCCCTCGAGCAGGGCCAGATCCCGGCCGAGACGACCACGACCACGACGGTCGTGGAGGGCGGCGGCAAGGAGTTCGGCCTGCTGGAAGGCCGCGGCGGCGAGCGGCTCCCGCAGGTGCGCTTCGTTCAGGACAACCCGTCGCTCGCCGAGTTGCAGGTGTGCGACCTCGTCGAGACCGCGGGCGGCTCCGAGAGCCTCGCGCCGCCCGACATCCCGGTCGGCCTGGTCGCCAACCGCGCCGACCGTCCCGGGTCGGGCGGTCCGCTGCTCGACATCGAGCTGTACGCCGACCTCGATCGCCTCAACTACGTGCGGGTGGTGCTCTACCGTCCGCTGTCCGAGGTGGAGCAGCAGTGACGCGTTGCGGCGCCTCCCATCGGTCAGGGGGGCGCTGATGCTCGCCGCGTTCGTCCAGGGTCCGCTGATCAGGGTGATCCCCGTCGGCATCCTCCTGCTGGCGCTGCAGCGCACCCTGATGGTCGAAGTCACCGTCGACGGGGTGATCCTCCAGCTGCTCCCGGCGTTCGCCGCGGCCGCCGGCGCGGCCGGAGGGAGCGAGCGTGGCGCGATCGTCGGGTTCACGCTCGGGATCATGTACGACCTCGTCGAGGGCACGCCGCTCGGCTCGATGGCGATCGCCTACTCGATCGCCGGCATCGTCGCCGGGCTGCTCGCCCTGATGGTCGCCGAGCCGCACTGGTGGATGGCGGCGATCTTCACGGGTCTCGGTACCGCGGCGGGTGAGTTGGCGGTTCCGACGGTGCGCTTCTTCATCGGCGAGCAGGACCCGTTCGACGAGCAGTTGCGCACGATCGTGCCGATCGTGGCGGTCGGCGGCGCGGTGATGAGCGTGGGCCTCGTCCCGCTCGCCCGCTGGTGCCTGCGGATGAAATCGGCGGAATGGAAGGAACCAGCGGCGGAGGCGCCGGTGTGAGTCCGGTAAGGACGACCGACGTGGTGTCACGCGCGCGGCCCGCGAAGTCGGCAGACTGGATGGCCATGTTCGTCGGGCAGACCCAGCGCAGCGAGGGCCGTGATGGCCGCTGACCGTCGCGCCGCGCGCCTCGGCGTGCTGGCGCTCGTCGCCGTGCTGCTGTTCGGCATCGTCGGCACCCGCCTGTGGTTCCTCCAGACGACCCAGCAGGAGTCGCTGCAGGCGGAGGTCGATCAGACCAAGCTGCGCACCGTGCCGCTGCTGCCCGAACGCGGCCGCATCTTCGACAGCGACGGACGGATCCTCGCCGACAACGAGCGGGTGCTCACGGTCGCTGTCGACTGGCAGGTCATCCGCTCGAGCGACGATCGTTCCGAGATCTTCCGACGCCTGTCCGGTTGGATCGACACCCCGGTCGACGAGATGGAAGAACGCTTCCAGAGCGGCGTGTACAGCCCGTTCCTGCCGATGCCCGTCGCGGAGGACGTCGACGAGCGCACGGCGATCGCCATCCAGGAGCGCGTCGAGGACCTTCCCGGCGTGACGATCATCGAGGACTGGCGCCGCGTGTACCCGTACGCGCCGACCGCCAGCCACATCGTCGGGTACATGGGCGCGATCACCGCCGAGACGAAGGACACCTACATCGATGCCGGCTACAACCTCAACGAGCGGGTGGGCCAGTTCGGGATCGAGCTGTCGATGGAGGACCGCCTCCACGGCAAGTGGGGGTACATCACC
>CAYGLH010000060.1:0-8742 GCA_964350535.1 uncultured Ilumatobacteraceae bacterium | reverse complement strand
GGTCGACAACGCCAGCCGCATCGTGCGCACGGTCGAGGAAGTGCCGCCGATCAACGGCAACGACATCCAGCTGACGATCGACCTCGATCAGCAGCAGTACGCCGAGCAGGTGCTCGAGACCCAGCTCAAGCTGCGCCGCCTCGAGACGGCCAGCAACCCGCTCGACCGGGAGACCCAGTTCAAGACCAGGGTGTTCCCCGAGTACCCGGCGGAGATGCCCTACAAGGCGCCCGCCGGCGCCGTGGTCGTGATGAACCACGAGACCGGCCACGTCATCGCGCTGGCGACCTACCCGACCTTCGACAACCGCTGGTTCGAGGCCGACCTGAGCGGCGGCAAGTTCGACGAGATCTTCCCGTCGGTCGACGAGAACGGCGACCCGATCGATCCCGACGAGTCGATCCTCGTCAACCGGGCGATCCAGGGCCGCTACAACCTCGGCTCGACGTTCAAACCGTTCACCGCCTACGCCGCGCTCAGCACCGGCCTGCTGTCGATCGACGACTACTACCTCGACCAGGGCAGCTACAAGATGACCTCGGTGGAGGAGGACCGTTGCTCATCGGGTCTCGTCCGCTGCGTGTACCGCAACGCCACGTGCAGCGGCACCGGACGGCCGTGCGTGTACGGCTGGGTCGACGTCGAGACCGCCCTGGCGGTGTCGAGCGATGCGTTCTTCTACCGCATCGGCGAGCTGATCATGACCGAGAACGACTACGAGCCGATCCTCCAGGAGCAGGTCGAGCTGTTCGGCTTCGGCGCCGACACCGGCATCGATCTGCCGTACGAGTTCGACGGCACCGTTCCCGACGCGGAGCTCAAGGCCGAGTACGCCGAACGTGGCGTGATCACCGAGGACGAGGGACAGGGCTACTTCACCGGCGACAACGTGCAGCTGTCGATCGGCCAGGGTCTGCTGTCCGCGTCGCCGTTGCAGCTCGCCGTGGGCTACGGCACGATCGCCAACGGGGGGTTCGTGATGAAGCCCGAGATCGTCAAGGCGATCTACGACCCCGGCGTGCCCGACTCCGAGACCGCCGGCTACGCCGACCTCACCGCAGGCCGGCTCGCCGAGCCCGCCAACGTCGACGGCGAGGTGGTGCGGCAGATCTCGATGCCGACGGCGATCCGCCAGGAGATCACCACCGGCCTCTCACGGGTGATCACCGGGCCCGGCACGACGAGCGACTACTACCACTCGACCACCGGCGAGAACCTGTTCTACTTCTACCCGTCGTCCGCGATCCCGATCGCCGGCAAGACCGGCACCGCCCAGGGCGCCGGCAACTACCCGTGGAACGACTCCTCGGCGTTCGCTGCCTTCAGCCGGGACCCGTCGCAGCCGTACACCGTGAGCGCCTACCTCGAGAAGGCGGGCTACGGCGCCCGCGCCGCCGGCCCGGTCGTGAAGTGCGTGTTCATGCAGCTGTCCGGGCTCGCCCAGACCGACGAGGTGCGAGTGTCGGATCCGCTCGACGAGACATCGCAAGAGGCCGCGCCGGCCCGGTGGATGCCCGACACCTCGTGCTTCGACGGGCGGTTCTCCGCGCAGGCCCCCGTGGACTGAGCCGGAGCTCGGCGATGGCCACTTCGTTCCTGTCCCGCAGGCCCGACTCGGGTCTGGGGAACATCCGCTCCAGCCCGGCGGCGCCGAGCCGCAACGTCGACTGGGTGTTGATGACCGCCCAGTTCGCGCTGACGATCATCGGCTGCTTCGTCGTCTACTCGGCCTCGCGCACCCGCGTGCTCGCCGACCCGTACGCCTTCGCCACACGTCAGGTCGTCTTCGCCATCGTCGCCACGGTGGTGATGGCCGTCGTGATGTCGATCGACTACGAGTGGTGGAAGGATCGGGCGCGCTTCCTCTACGGGCTCACGCTGGTCGTGCTGACGATGTTGTTCATGCTCGGCGTCGCCACGGGTGAGGACCGGATCTCGTTCGACCTCGGCCCGTTCAACGTGCAGCCCGCCGAGCTCGCCAAGTTCACGACGCTGCTGATGCTCGCCAGCTACCTCTCCGAGGAGCGCAGCGAGGAGGTGTCGTACGCCCGGTTCCTGGGCGGGCTGGTGATCGTCGGCGTTCCCGCCGCGCTGGTCATCGTGCAGCCCGACCTCGGCTCGGCGTCGGTGATCGTGTCGATCGCGATGGGGGTGTTGCTGGTCGCCGGGGCGAAGGCCCGCTACATCGCGTTGATCACGTTCCTGTCGGCGATGACGGTGATGGCGGCGTTCGTGGGACGCCTCGTCAACGACTATCAAGCGGCGCGCATCCGCGCCCTGCTCGACCCGTCCGCGGCGGGCGCCGACGACACGTACCAGGCCGAGAACGCGCTGCGGGCGATCGGCACCGGCGGCGTGTGGGGGAAGGGTTGGCTGCAGGGGCCGCTCACCAACGGCCGCGACATCCCCGTGATGTGGGCCGACTTCCCGTTCGCCGCGATCGGCGAGCAGTTCGGGCTCGTCGGCTGCGGCGTGATCATGTTCCTGTTCGCCGTCGTGCTGGTGCGGATCTGGCGCATCGCCCACCTGTCGCGGGACCTGCGCGGCACGTACCTCTGCGCCGGCGTGTTCACGATGACGCTGTGGCAGGCGTTCCAGAACATCGCCATGACGCTCGGCATCATGCCGGTCACCGGCCTCCCGCTGCCGTTCATCTCCTACGGCGGCTCCGGCCTGATGGTGTACTTCGCCATGTTCGGCCTCGTCCAGAGCGTCCACATGCGCAGGATGCGGTAACGACTGTCGACGCCTCACCGCGGGTCTTCGCGCGAGGGTTCGGACGACGTCGACGCCATGCTTGCTCCCTGGCGGTCGCGGCGCGGGCGCGGCGCTCCTCGTCTGAGCGGCAATACTCGACGCCCATGGAGTTCGGGGTATGTGTGGCGTCGAGGCCGGCGGACCTCGACTACGTGGTCGAGGCCGAGTCGTTGGGGTTCACCCACTGTTGGATGGCCGACAGCCAGATGATTTGGTCGGACGTGTACGCGATGCTGGCGCTCGCCGCCGAGCGCACCACGACGATGCGGATCGGCACCGGCGTCGCCGTGGCGGGGACGCGACCGTCGTCGGTGACCGCCGCGGCGATGGCGACGATCAACCAGCTCGCCCCCGGCCGGGTCTTCTGCGGCATCGGGTCGGGCAACACGGCGATGCGGATCATGGGCCACAAGCCGATGCCGATCGCCGAGTTCGACCGGTATCTCACCGAGCTGCGCCCACTGTTGCGCGGCGAGGAGGCGGAGATCGAGTTCCGCGGCGCGGTGACACCGATCCGCCACCTGATGCCCGACGAGGGGTTCGTCCGGTTCGACCCGCCGGTGCCGCTGTACGTGTCGGCCTTCGGCCCACGCTCGCTCGAGCTGGCCGTCCGCCACGGCGACGGGTTGATCACCTCCGCACCGCCGGTGCCGGAAGCGATCGCCGCGTTGCGTGAGCTCGTGCCCACACCGCGTGCGCAGTTCCCGATCGCCACGCTCACGACGATGGTCGTCACCGAGCCGGGCGAGCCGGTCGACAGCGAGCGGGTGCGCCGGCAGGCGGGCGCGTTCGCCATCGCCGGGGTGCACTACGCGTACGACCAGTACGCCCAGTTCGGCCGTCGCCCGCCGGCCCACATGGCCGAGTTCTGGGACGACTACGTCGCCCTCGTCGAGGACACCCCACCCGAGATCCGCCACCAACGGGTCCATCAGGGCCACAACTGCTGGACGCTGCCCGACGAAGAGCGGTTCGTCACCGCTGAACTGCTCGAGCGGTCATGTCTCATCGGCACCGCCGACGACCTCCGACACCGGATCTCCGAGCTCGACGAGGCCGGGCTCGACCAGATCGTGCTGCTCCCGCCGCTCGCCGAGAAGGAGGCGGTGCTCCGCGACGTCGCCGCGGCGCTCATCCACTCAGCCTGAACACCGGTCTGGGCGCGCTTCCCGGCAGCACCGGCACGCCACCGGCCCAGCGCCGCCCGTGCCTGCACGTCGGCGCAGCTCACGACGCCGCGCGACCGCCCGGCGGTAGAATTTTTTGATCATGTCCACCATCTGGGAACAGCTCGAGCCGCTGCTCGCACGCGTCCAGAAGCCGGCCCGCTACATCGGGCTGGAGGACGGCATGACCACCCCCGAGCACGCCCCGGGCAAGGTCGCCTGGCTGCTCACCTATCCCGACACGTACGAGATCGGGTTGCCGAACCAGGGGCTGCAGATCCTCTACGAGCTGCTCAACGAGCGCGGTGACGCCGTCGCCGAGCGGGCGTACGCACCGTGGACCGACATGGAGGCCGAGCTGCGGGGGAGCGGGCTGCCGCTCTTCTCCGTCGACACCCACCGGCCGGCGACCGACTTCGACGTGTTGGCCTTCAACCTGTCGGCCGAGCTGGTCTACACGAACGTGCTCAACCTCATCGACCTCGCCGGCGCGCCGGTGCGCAGCGCCGATCGCACCGATGCCGACCCGGTCGTGATCATCGGCGGCCACGCCGCGTTCAACCCCGAGCCGCTCGCCGACTACGTCGACGCGGTCGTGCTCGGCGACGGCGAGGAAGCCGTGGGCGAGGTCAACGAGGTGCTCCACCGCTGGATCTCGACCGGTCGCGCCGACCGCGAGCACATGCTGCGCACGTTGAGCGCGCTGCCCGGGGTGTACGTGCCGTCGATGTATGCGGTGACGTATCACGACGACACCGTCGACGCCGACGGTGCGCGCCACGCCGGGCTGCTCGCCGATGTCGTGCCGCGCTACCCCGACGTGCCGGCCACCGTCGACAAGCGCACGGTCGCCGATCTCGGCGACTGGCCGTACCCGAAGCGACCGCTGGCACCGCTGACCGAGGTCGTCCACGACCGTCTCAGCGTCGAGGTGTTCCGCGGATGCACGCGCGGGTGCCGGTTCTGCCAGGCCGGGATGATCACCCGCCCGGTCCGCGAACGGCCGGCCGAACAGGTGCGCACGATGGTCGCCGACGGCCTCCGCCGCACCGGCTACAACGAGGTCAGTCTCACGTCGCTGTCCACCGCCGACTTCAGCGACATCGAGCCGTCGGTGCAGGCGGTGCTCGCCGACCAGGACGCGGCCTCCCCGCGCGACGCCGAAGGCGAGCCGTTGGGTTGCCCCACCACCATCAACCTGCCGTCGCTGCGCGTCGACGCGTTCACCGTCGGGCTCGCCGGCGAGGTCAACTCCGGACGGCGTTCCGGGCTCACGTTCGCGCCGGAGGCCGGCACCTGGCGGCTGCGCACGGTGATCAACAAGCTGATCCTCGAGGACGACCTCTACGGCGCGGTCGAGTCGGCGTACTCGCAGGGCTGGAGCCGGATGAAGCTCTACTTCCTCATCGGCCTGCCCACCGAGACCGACGAGGACGTACTCGGCATCGCGGAGCTCGCCAAGAACTGCGTGGCGATCGGCAAGCGCTACACCAATCGGGCGTCGGTCACCGTCAGCGTCGGGGGCTTCGTCCCCAAGGCGCACACACCGTTCCAGTGGTTCGGCCAGAACACCCGCGAGGAGCTGGCTCGCAAGGTCGGCCTGCTGCGCGACGCGACGCGCCGTGCGGGCAACGTCAACCTCAAGTGGCACGACCCGGCGGCGACCACCGCCGAGGGGCTGGCCAGCCGTGGCGACCGCCGCATGGGCCGCGTCATCGAGCGAGTGTGGCGCGACGGCGGCACGTTCCAGGAGTGGGGCGAGCACTTCGGGCTCGATCGTTGGCTCGACGCGCTGGAGGCCGAGGGCCTCAGCCTCGACGACATGGTGTTCCGGCATCGGCGGCGCGACGAGCGGCTGCCGTGGGCCCATGTCACCGCAGGGCTCCACGAGGACTTCCTGTGGGAGGACTGGCAAGCGGCGCTCGCCGAGAGCGGCCTCGAAGACTGTCGATGGACGCCGTGCTACGACTGCGGCGTGTGCACGGGCTACGGCATCGAGCACGTCGTCGCCTCGCCGGTGGCGCCGGCCGGTGGCAGCCAGGGAACCGGCCAGGACCTCGCCCGCGGTGCCGACGTGCCCGTGTCGCTGAGCACGAAGCCCGGTGGCCTGGTGGGGGTGTCGACGTGAAGCTGCGGCTGCGCTACACCAAGCTCGGCAAGGTCCGCTTCGTGAGTCATCGCGACAGTGCACGTCTCTGGGAGCGAGCGCTGCGTAAGGTTGCATTCCCAGTGGCGTACACACAGGGATTCACACCGCGGCCGAAGCTCGCCTTCGGGCTGGCACTGCCCACCGGTGCCGAATCCGTCGCCGAATACATCGATGTCGACCTCGCCGACGCTGTCGAGTTCGACCCGAACGACCCGCACCATGCGGTGTCGCTGTCCGACGCCCTCCCCGAGGGCATCGACATCCAGCTCATCGCCCATCGCCCGCCCGGCAGCGGCTCGCTGCAGGAAGCGGTCGTGGCGACCACCTGGGAGCTGTCCGGTCCGGGCATCACCGAACCCACCATCGGTGCCGCCGCCGACCGCTTGCTCGCCGCCGACGAGATCATCGTCGAACGCGAGCGCAAGGGACAACGTCACATCGACGATGTCCGCCACCTCATCCTGCACCTCGACCGTGACCCCTCCGGCACGCGACTGGTCGCCGACCTGGCCAACGAGGGCCGGGCGCTGCGACCATCCGAGCTCGCCTCGGTGGCGTTCCCCGGGATCGACGCCCTCGGCGTCCACGTGTTGCGGACGCATCAATGGATCGACCACTCCGGCGAACGGCGCGAGGTGCTCTCGCTGCCCGCCCGGGCGGTCGCACTCGACGGAGGTCGAGAAGCATGAACGGGTGCGTCAACCGGCGTACCCATGGAGTGACGGCGGGGGCCGCGCAACGCGCCGCCACCGCCCCGGAGGAGTGCCGATCGCGGCCCCTCCCGAGAAGGGAACATCCCCACAATGGACCAATCGAACACCGACCAGGCCACCGAGGCCACTTCGACACCGACTGACACCACCCCCACCACGGACACGACCCCCACCACGGCCCCTCGGGCCACCAGGGGCACCAGCGCCGACCGGCCGGACCGGCCCGACACGTCGGCCGCATCCGCCGATGCGGGGGCATCGGACACGTCCTCGCCCTCCGAGACGGCGGGCGCATCGAACACCGCCGACAGCGGTGGCGGTCAGCGTCGCCGACGCGGCTCGCGCGGCGGCCAACGCCGGCGCGGACAGGGCGGCCAGAACCAGAGCGGCCAGAACGAAGGCGGCCAGAAGCAGGGCGGCCGGCAGCGCGCCGACCACGACGGCGGGGGCGCCGACGCCTCCGAGGCCGAGTCGTCGCCCGCCGACGACGATCGCTACGACGTCGAGCTGCCCGACAAGATCAGCGAGGGACGTCCCTCGGCGGAGGCCGGGGAGAAGGCGCTGGTCAAGCGACCGAAGATCGGTGACACGATGCCGATGCCGTCCGCGCCGCCCCCCGGCCCCGCCGTGTCGTCGGACGACGACGCGTCCAGCAAGGACCGCTCTGGCGACGGCCAGCCCGGGCAGGGCAAGAAGCGCCGGCGCGGCGGACGCTCCGGCAAGGGTGGCGGCCAGAACAAGAACAACGCCTCGAACCCGGAGCGGTCCCGGCAGGCGAGCGAGACGTCCGACAAGGACGACAAGGACGGGTCGAAGAGCGGCTCGCGCCGTGGCCGTCGCGGTCGCGGCCGTGGCAAGGGCAAGCCGGATCAGCGCGACGAGGCGCTGATCGAGCAGCGCAAGGGCCGCGAGCGCAACGGCAAGCCGATCGGCCGCTATTTCATGTGCGTGCAGGTCCGTCCGGGTATGGCGCAGGTCGCCGTCCTCGAGGGCCGCAACCTCATCGAGCACTACGTGAGCCGCCCTGCCGACGACGTCAGCCAGATCCACGGCAACGTGTACGTCGGCAAGGTGCAGAACGTGCTGCCGGGGATGGAGGCGGCGTTCGTCGACATCGCCACGCCGAAGAACGCCGTGCTCTACCGCGGCGACGTGCAGTACGACCCCGCCGACATCGAGCAGAAGGGCTCGAACCCGCGCATCGAGGACATCCTCAAGAACCGCCAGCTGATCGTCTGCCAGGTCACCAAGAACCCGATCGGCCACAAGGGCGCCCGCCTCACCCAGGAGGTGTCGCTGCCCGGCCGGTACGTCGTGCTGATCCCGAACTCGACGACCTACGGCATCTCGAAGCGGCTGCCCGACGACGTCCGCAAGCGGCTGCGCGGCATCCTCGACCGGGTCAAGCCGGCCGAGCACGGGCTGATCGTGCGCACCGCTGCCGAGCACGCCACCGAGGAGGAGCTGCGCGCCGACATGACGATGCTGCTCGGCCAGTGGGAGGAGATCGCCCGGCGCGCCGACAAGGCCCAGCGGCCGTCGTTGCTGTACCGCGAGCCGGAGCTCGCCGTGCGCGTCATCCGAGAGGAGTTCAACGCCGACTACCGCGGTGTCGTCATCGACGACCGCCGCCTCTTCGAAGAGGTGCGCGACTACGTGCAGGCCTTCAACCCCGAGCTCGCCGATCGCATCGAGTACTACGACACCGCGGCCGAGGCGCTGTCGCTGTTCGAGCGCTACCCCGTGCACGAGCAGGTGCACAAGGCGCTCGATCGAAAGGTCTGGCTGCCCTCGGGCGGGTCGCTCATCATCGAGCACACCGAGGCGCTCACCGTCATCGACGTCAACACCGGCAAGAACGTCGGCAAGGACAACCTCGAAGCGACCGTGATCCACAACAACATGGAGGCGGCGGTCGAGATCGGGAAGAACCTCCGTATGCGAGACATCGGCGGGA
>CAYGLH010000059.1:0-13904 GCA_964350535.1 uncultured Ilumatobacteraceae bacterium | reverse complement strand
CTGTTCACCTTCGACGACAGCTTCCTGCTCGAGGATCTCGAGGGCTCCCACATCTGTGCGCTGCGCGACCAACGCTGGCCGTACGCGATCTACTACAAGCCCGGGACTTCCGCGGTGGAGTACGAGCTCTACGACAACGACGTCGATCCCGGCCAGCTCGACAACCTGCTGTACGCCCCGACCACCGAGATCGGCGAGACCTGGAGGGATCTCCACGAGCGACTGCTCGCCAAGCTGGCGGCGACCGGTTCGACGCCTGAGGGCGTCGACCTGACCCTGACGGTGGCACCCGAGCAACGCTGACCCGGATCGCTCGAGCTCATCGCCGTGGTCGCCCCGACGCCGCAGCGCTCCCTCACGGGCCCCCGGTGACCGGCGTGCGCGCCGTGGAGCGACCCTGCCGTTCGGGGAGGGCGGGCAGGGTGGGCATGAGCGGCGCCGGAGTGCCGACCTTCGTGTGGAACTTCAGGAACGCGGCGCGGGCGTCACGGAGGAACGAGTCCTCGGAGCCATTGTTGCGGAGGACTTTGACGAACTCGACGAGCGCGGCGACGGCGTCGGCGTCGCTCATCCCGATGTTCCGGAGCCGGGCATACATCGCCCGGACCCGCAGGACGTCGGGGTCGAAGAGTGCCTCCGCACCCGCCGGGAGCTTGCACTGCGCAGAAGTGGCGAGCTCCGCGGTCTTGGCGAGGAGGTTCTTGAGGCCCTGGGCCACTCCCGCGACGAACTGCGCCTTGGCCGGACCCCAGTCGTAGTTGGCGACCCGGGTGGCGGAGGCGTTGTTGCTCCTGCGTGCCTCGTCGAGCAGGCCGCTCACGAGCTGGTCGAACAGCTTCCCGGCGCGGCTCGGATCCACGGCTTCGGCCTGGGAGGGGACGATCTGCTCGCCGCCGCGCATCCCCGCCGGCCCCGACTTCGCCGCGCCCTTCGGCGGCTGGTACTGCTTCTTCGACGACGATCCGAAGACCGAGAAGTTGACGAAGTCGAGCGGTTCGCTCCCCGCGAGCGACGGCGCATTCGCGGCGACCGTCGGCTCCAGCCCGCTCGGGCGAGTGGGATCTGCCTTGCGAATGTCGCCCGTCACCTGGGCGAAGCTGTGCGCGTTCAGTTCCATGTCGAGGCCGACGGCCTGCCCGGTCTTGGTGTTGAAGAAGATGTTCTTCAGCGCGACGTCACCGCCGCCGGTTCCCCGCGCCACGCGGTCCTCGTTGCCCATGAAGACGTCGGCGGCGTGGATGCGTCCGAGTTGTCGGAAGAATCCGGACTTCATCATCATCGGCAGGATCTGGGCGATGTCGCCCGACATCGCCAGGTCCTGCAGGTTCCCGAGGTTCGGAGACGCCTCCATCACCTGCACGGCGTCGAACTGTCCGCCGGCGATCTGCGTGTTGAACTTGGCGAGCACCTCGTTCTTGCCCGTTCCCGGGTCGACCGGCGCCTTCTTCGCGAGCGACTTCATCACGCCGACCAGCTTCTTGCCCTCCTTCGACTGCAGCGCGATCATCCGCTGCGCCACGGCCTCGCCACCCGCGGCGTGGATGATCTCGCCGGCCATCTCGAGACGAGCGGTGCCGTGCGCCCCCTTGACCACGATGGTCGCGCCGCGTTTGTCCTTGAGGAAGAACACGCCGGTCGCGCTTCCTCCCGTCGCCGACATCGACGTGGCGTCCGACCACTTCGTGTTCGTGAGTGCCAACGCCCGCCGGATCGGCGCCGACCCGTCCTGTTGCAGCGTGTGAGCCACCTCGTGGGCCAGGAGATGGCGACCGTCGGCCGTGCCCGGTCGGTACTCACCACGCCCGAAGAACACGTCGGGTCCGGTGGCGAAGGCGCGCGCACCCAACTGGCGGGTCAGCTCCTGCGCACCCGTGCCGGTGTGGACGCGCACCGCGCCCAGATCGGCGCCCAAGGCCGACTCCATGGGCGTGCGCACACCCGCGTCGAGCGGGCGGCCGGTGCCTCGAAAGCGGCGGATGCGTCCCTCCGTGCCGGGATCGATGGCGTCGCCGACCGAGGATCCGGCGACGGCGCGGCGGAGCACGACGCGGGTC
Source organism: uncultured Ilumatobacteraceae bacterium (assembly GCA_964350535.1). Taxonomy (GTDB): domain Bacteria; phylum Actinomycetota; class Acidimicrobiia; order Acidimicrobiales; family Ilumatobacteraceae; genus CAYGLH01. Next base: position 11,850 of record CAYGLH010000059.1, on the reverse strand, counting down.
GCGCCGGAGCCCGGCCGTGTGGTGCGCAGCATCGGCCGGACGCGCCGCTGCGCGGCTGGATCGCCCCTCCGCTGCACGACCGGGCGGGTTTGCCGACATCGACCTCACGGCAACGTCGGCCATCGCATCCGCCTCGCGTTCGGCGGCATCCTCCGGCCGGCCGACGAGCATCTTGCGTTGCACTACCGGGGCGCGCCCAGGCGTCGTGCTCAGCTCGTAGGACCACCCCATCACGCACCTCTGTCGATCCGCCGGTCGGCCCGGATCGGCAGACGATAGCTGCTCCGGAGGTGCACGAACGCGCGCCGCTGACCTTGCCGGACCGCGCCGCGCTCGGGATCAGCTGGCGGCGCCCGCCTCGAGCTGGGCTCGCAACTCGCGCTTGAGCACCTTGCCGTAGTTGCTCGTGGGGAGCGCCTCGACGAACCGGTACTCGCGCGGCCGCTTGTACCGGGCGATCCGTTCGAGACACGCGCCGTCCAGGGCCTCCACGGTGGGGGGAGCGGACGGCTCGGTCGCGACCACGAACGCCACGACGGACTCGCCCCATTCGGGGTCGGGTCTGCCGACGACGGACACGGCCTCGACGCCGGCGTGGGCGAGCAGCGCCTCCTCGACCTCGCGCGGGTAGATGTTCATGCCGCCCGAGATGATCAGGTCCTTCGAGCGGTCGCGCAGCGTGAGGTACCCCTCGTCGTCGAAGCTGCCGACGTCGCCGGTGTGGAGCCACCCGTCGCGAATCGTCTCGTCGGTCGCCTCCTGCTGCTCCCAGTAGCCCGCCATCACGACGTCGCCCCGCACGACGACCTCGCCGATCTCGCCGGCGGGCAGGGGAGCGCCGTCGTCGCCGACGACGCGGACATCGACATCGGTCCGCGGCAGTCCCACGCTTTGCATCCTGGACTGCCAGTGCGGGTCGTCGCGCTCCGCATGGTCCTGCTTCGACAAGCCCGTGATCGTCATCGGCGACTCGCCCTGTCCGTAGATCTGGGCGAGACGCGGGCCGAAGACCGCGAGCGCCCGCTCGAGGTCCGCCAAGTACATCGGCGCACCGCCGTAGATGATCGTCTTGAGACCGGACAGATCGGCGGAGGCGACCGCAGGGTCGGATGCCAGCCGGTTGACCATCGTCGGGGCGGCGAAGAACGACATGCCCGGCCAGCGTTGGATCAGTGCGACGATCTCGCCGGCGTCCACTCCTCCCGACGCCGGCACCACGCTGATCGCGCCTCGCGCGATGTGCGGCAGGCCGTACAGACCGGACCCGTGGGAGATCGGCGCGGCGTGGAGCACCGAGTCCGAGTCGGCGATCGGGTCGATGTCGGCGAAGTAGCTCAGCGACATCATCAGCAGGTTGCGGTGGGAGAGCACGGCGCCCTTGGGTCGCCCGGTCGTGCCGCTGGTGAAGAAGAGCCACGCGGGGTCGGTGGGCATGCGGTCGACGAGCGGGACCGGCTCGCGCTGTACGAGCCGGTCCCAGTGCTCGCCGGGGGACACGACGACGCCCTCGAGCGTGTCGACGGCGTCGTGCAGCGCGGTGGCGTCGACGGCGTGGTCATCGTCGGTCAGGAGCACCGTGGCGCCGCTCGCCCCGAGGATGTAGGCGACCTCGTCCCGATGGAGCCGGGCGTTGATCGGGACCGCCACGAGGCCGCCGTGCCAGATGGCGAACAGGGCTTCGAGGTACTCGACCCGGTTGCGCATCAGGATCGCCACCCGGTCGCCCGGTCCCACGCCGAACTCGTCGCGGAGCGCGCCGGCGACACCACCGGCGCGCTCGGCGAACTCGGCCCACGTCGCGTGGATCCGATCGCCCTCGGCGAGGGCCGGGGCGTCCGGCCGACGAAGTGCGTTGCGCTGGAGCCAGACGGCGAGGTTCACCTCACCACCTTCGCACTCGTGGGTGGGTCCCCGCGGAACCGGCCGGGCACGAGCCCCGCCCTCATCGCGCGGTGATGCCGCCGTCGATGACGAGCTCGGAGCCGGTGACCCATGTCGACTCGTCGGAGGCCAGGTACAGCACCCCGTACGCGACGTCCATCGGAACGCCCGGGCGACCGAGCGGGTGGGCCTCGCCCAGCGCGTCGTAGAACGCATCGCGGTCGCCCGTGTTGTCGCCGAGGTGCTGCACCATCGGTGTCCACGTATAGCTCGGGTGCACCGAGTTGATCCGGATGTTGTAGCCGGCCTCGGCGACGTGCAACGCGGCCGACTTGGTGAACAGGCGGACGGCACCCTTCGAGGCGTTGTAGGCGGCGAGGTTGTCGATGCCGACGAGGCCGGCGATGGAGGAGATGTTGACGATCGATCCGCCGGAGGGGTCCTGCGCCTTCATCGCCTTGATGGCCGCGCGGGTCCCCAGGAACACCGCTTCGCTGTTGATCGCGTTGACCTCGCGCCAGGCCTCGAGCGTGGTGTCCTCGACGTTGGCGTCGTGCACGATGCCGGCGTTGTTGACCACGACGTCGAGCCGACCGTGGCGGGCCACGATGTCGTCGATCAGCGCGTCCCACTGATCCTCGTCGGTGACGTCCTGGTGGAGGTACTCCGCAGCGCCGCCGTCATCGGTGATCGACGAGGCGAGTGCTCCACCGTCGTCGTCGAGGATGTCCGTGAGCACGACGGTGGCGCCCTCCTTGGCCATCAAGCGACCGGTCGCTTCTCCGAGGCCGCGGGCACCGCCCGTGATCAGCGCAATCTTGCCGTCGACTCGTCCCATGTTGATCGTCCTTCGTCAGAGTGGTGGGTGGGGTGACAGCGGCGAACGTACTGAGCGAGCCGGATGCGGGGGAGTGCCACGCGCGTCATCGCGACGGTGCATTCGCGTCAGTTCCGCGTGCCGCGCCGATGAGTACCGTGAGGCCACCAACCCCGGTCCCGACGACATGGAGAGGCGAGTTGTGGTGAGGGTGCTGATCGTCGACGATGATCCGGCGACCGTGTCGTTCATGCAGCTCGCATTCGAGGCCGCCGGCGATGAGGTCGCCACCGCGACGAGCGTCGACGGTGCGCTCGCACAGGTGGCGACACGGCCGCCCGACGTGATCCTCTCCGACCTCACGCTCGCGAGCGACGGCGATGCGTCAGATGGGTTCGCCTTGCTGCAGATGTTGCGCGAGCAGGCCTCGACGAGCCACGTGGGCGTGATCGCCGTCAGCGGCGACGATCACCCCGAGGTGCTGCGGGCTGCCGAGGATCGGGGGTTCGACGGGTTCGTCGCCAAGCCGGTCGACGTGCCCTCACTGGTCGAGCGCGTGCGCCGGCTCGGGGCGACCGTACGCGCCCGTCGCGCCGAGGGCCACGTCGACCGCACCGATCAGCTCGGCGATGTCGAGCGGCTTGGTGAGTAGCTGGTCGGGGCGCGGCGCACCCGCCGGCACCGTGCTGTCACCGGCAGTCACCACGATCGCGGGCAGGCCGGGGAGCCGCGTGTCGACGTCGGCGAGGACCTCCCATCCGGGGCGGTCGGGGAGCCCGATGTCGAGCACGACCAGATCGATGCCGCCGCCCGACAGCTCGGCGAGCCCAGCGCTCGCCGTCGACGCGGTGCGCAGTGTCACACCCGGCCGGAGCGCCAGCGCCGCGCGCATCACCTCGACACACGCTGCGTCGTCCTCGATGTAGAGCACCGTCCCGGCCGTGGCGAGCAGTTCGTTGCGCGGCACGGGACTCACCGCGCTCGGCTCCAGGTCCGAGCCGTCCGTGGCCGCGGAGGCGATGGGGAACTCGACATGGAACGTGCTGCCCACGCCGACGGTGCTGACGACGTCGATCGCGCCGTTCATCTCGCGCATCAATCGGGCACAGAGGGCGAGTCCGAGACCGGTGCCGCTGCGGTCCTCACCGTCGGGCAGCTCGAGCCGCCGGAACGGCTGGAACACCGCGTCGAGTGACGCGGGGTCGATCCCGGGGCCCGTGTCGGCGACGGCGACCCGGATCCGCTCGCCGGCGGCGTGGCTCACCGACACCTCCACCCGGCCACCGACCGGGGTGTACTTCACGGCGTTGTCGAGGAGGTTGATCAGCACCTGTCGCATGCAGCGCGCATCCGCCGCGGCGGGCGGAACGGAGCCGGCGACCTGCACCGCGAGCTCGATCTCGCGGGCGGCGGCCAGCGGCCGGACGAGGTCGAGCGCCTCGCCGACCACGTCGGCTGCGACCACCGGCTCGACCGCCACGGCGAGCTCGCCCGACTCGATGCGGGACAGGTCGAGCAGCCGATCGATGAGGTCCCGGAGGTGACGGCCCGCGCTGACGATCTGGTCGACGCTGCTGCTGCGCTGTTCCTCCGCGAGATCGACGAGCTGCATCACCTGGGCGAAGCCGAGGATCGCGTTGAGGGGGGACCGGAGCTCGTGACTGGCCAACGCCAGGAAGTCGGTCTTGGCGCGGTTCGCCGCCTCGGCGGCCTCGCGGGCGGCCATGTCCGCGCGTTGCTGACGGGCCGCGGTGATGTCGCGCACCGCCACGTACAGGTACGACGTGCGATCCGACTCGGCCGGGATCAACGACGTGTTCATCGACACCCACAGCTCATCTGCGCCGGTCGGCGCCACGAGTCGCACCTCCAGCGAACGGGGATCGCCCGCACCCGGCTCCGTGAGCCGACACCACGACCTCCGGACCGCGTCGCGATGGCGGGCATCGACGAGCTCGAGCAGGTTCGATCCCTCCAGCTCGGCGGGTGTGTGGCCGACGAGCTTGGACAGCGACGGGTTCGATCGCATGATCGAACCACTCGTGCTGGTCAGCGCGATCCCGGCGGTGGCTCCCTCGAACGCGTTGCGGAAGCGAGCCTCGCTCTCCGCCAGGGCACCGAACAGGCGGTGGTGCTCGATCGCGACGGCGGCGAGGTAGGTGAAGCGGTTGACCAGTCGGATCGCGGCACTGTCGGGCCGCCAGACCGTTCGCTTGTAGACGGCAAACGTGCCGAGCATGTCGCCGCCGTCCGCGGCGACGATCGGGGTGGACCAGCACGACCGCAGACCGTGTTCGAGCGCGACGTCGCGGAAGTCGACCCACCGCTCGTCGGTCGCCACATCGGTGGCGATGACCGGTTCGCCCGTGAACGCAGCGGTACCGCACGATCCTTGCCCGGGGCCGATCGCGACACCGTCGATCGCGTCCCGGTAGGCGAGCGGGAGCTGGCGACCGGCGCCGTGGTGCAGCGAGCGACCGTCGCGCAGCAGCAGGACCGAACACACCGCGCCGGGGAGCTGATGCTCGATCGCGGCGACGATCGCCTCGAGCGACTCCTCCAGAGGTGCGTGGCGAACGACGCCTTCGAGGATGTCGGCTTGCACCGTCGCCTGGTCGACGAGGAACCCCGAGCGATCGTGGTCCGTGACCGATGACGGCCACGGCCGGTGGGCGGCGTCGTCCACCAGCGCTCGGATGCGCCCGAACGCGTCGTCGGGACCGATCCGCCCGCTCTGGCCCGCCTCCGCGGCGAGACCGATCACGTTCAACGCCTCCGCGACGTCGTGTTTGGCGCGGCGTGCGCTCGCCTGCGCAGCGCGACGTCGATCGGCGATCGTCGTCGCCGTTCGGATCGCGAGGTCCAGACCGGCGACCCGTTCGTCGGTGCCCCTTCGGCCGTCGACGGGGAGCACCACGTCGGCACCGGCGGTCTGGGCGAGCACGGCATCGGAAGGTGAGGACGCCTCGACGAGGGCGACGATCGGCACCAGGGGGTCGTCGGCGCGCAGCACCCGCACGGCGTCGGCGCCGGTGACGACCCGACACGCGGGTGGAGAGTGTTGTCCTGGCATCGTCATCGGACTTCCCCTGGTGGGGATTCTGTCAGACCGGTACCGTTCCTCCACGAAGGAGGGGGCGAGCACGAAGGAGGGGCGAGCTTCGGTGAACGGCGTCACGCAGAAATCCATCGTCCGCGTCCTGCTCGTCGACGATCACCGGATGCTGTCCGAGCTCCTCGCGGCGGCGCTCGACGAGCGCGACGAGATCGCCGTGGTGGGCACGGCGGCCAATGCGAGCGAAGCGCTGGCGTCGATCGGGGCGCTCCGGCCCGACGTCGTCGTGCTCGACTACGAGCTCCCCGATGCCGATGGCGTGTCGCTCGTCGGTCCGATCCGCGAGGCATCGCCTCGCTCGCAGGTGCTGATGCTGACGTCGTACACCGATCCGGTGATCCTCGACGACGCCATCGGCGCCGGCTGTGCCGGGTTCGTCACCAAGCGCAACGGCGCCGACGAGATCGCGATGGCCGTGCTCGCCGTCGCGGCGAACGAGACGCCCGTCTCCCCCGACATGGTCCGCGCGCTCGTGCGCAAGGATCGTCCCGCCAGCGGCGACGACCTCACCGCGCGCGAGGTGGAGGTGCTCCGGCTCGCCGCCCAGGGATTGACGAACCAGCAGATCGCCGACGAGCTGTTCCTCAGTGTCAACACCGTTCGCAACCACATGCAGCGCGTGCTGAACAAGCTGGGAGCGCACTCGAAGCTGGAGGCGACCGCCATCGCTGCTCGACTCGGCATCGTGCGGCGCTGACGGGCGCGATGGTGCACTCGCACTAGTCCGATGAAGCAACCGCCTCTGGCGGCGAGGTCGTGGGTGCGAGACGCTCTCGATGCACCGATTCACCTGAGGGGACCGCTCCATGAAGCTTGCTCTGTACCTGCCGAACTTCCGCGACGAGATCAGCGTCCGAGAACTCGAGGACCTCACCGACCTCGCGGAGGAGCTCGACTTCGACTCGATCTGGACGCTCGATCGCATCGTCGTCCCCGAGGCGTCCGACCGCGAGGAGCTGCAGTACTCGTTCGGGATGATGGAGGGGTTCCCGAAGTCGCTTCCGGTGTCGTCCCGCGGGCAGTGGTACCAGGGGTGGCCCCTCATCCCGTGGCTGGCGGCGAAGACGTCGACGTGCCGGATCGGGATGAGCATCACCGACACGCCGTACCGTGCGCCAGGCGTGCTCGCCGCGGAGTTGGCGACCGTCGACCATCTGTCGGGTGGCCGCCTGAACGTCGGCGTCGGGGCCGGCTGGATGCCCGAGGAGTTCGCCGCGTCGAGCGCCTCGCACATCTTCCCGAAGCGCCACAAGCACGTCCGTGAGACGATCGAGATCATGCAGGGCATCTGGACGAACGAGGTCTTCGAGTACCACGGCGAGTTCGCCGACTTCGACCCGTGCGGTTTCGGTGCCAAGCCGATCCAGGATCCGCACCCACCGATCTTCTTCAGCGGACTGAAGGACCCGAAGCGCAGCGCAGCGCGGATCGCGGCGTACGACCTCGCCGGGTGGATCGGCATCCAGGACACGCCCGACGAGTTCCTCGACTGGCGCGGCCCGATCCAGCACGAGCTCGAGGAGCTCGGCAAGCCCGACGCGCTCGCCAACCTCGAGCTCTGCAGCATGTACTGGTTCGTGATCACCGACGAGCCGGCGGATCAGGCCGATCAGGGCAAGGGCACCAACATCCTCATCGGCACCAAGCAGCAGATCACGGACAACCTCAAGCGGCTGAAGGAAGCCGGGTTGACGATGCCGTTGATCTGGCCGCCGTTCACCGACGTACCGGTGTCGAAGACACTCGACGATCTCAAGGTCCTGAAGCACGAGATCATGCCCGAGGTCGACGCGATGTGACCTCCGCGACGCCCAGCCCGACCCCCACCCCCTCCCCCCGCGCACGCCGCGCCCACCGGGACCGATGAAGCTCCCGGTCGGCGTGGCGCTCGCGCGTCTCGAGGCGCACGATCACGGCGTGCTGAGCACCCTTCATCCGGTGCGCGGCGTCGACGCGGTCCCGGTCGTCTATGCCGTCGCCGACGAGCACGTCGGCGTGCCGATCGACCGCGTCAAGCCCAAGTCGTCGACCAGCCTCCAGCGTGAACGGAACCTGCAGGCCGACCCGCGAGCCACGCTCCTCGTCGACCGGTGGGACCCCGACGACTGGTCACGCCTCTGGTGGGTGCGCGTCAACCTGTCGTGGGTGACCGACGAGGCCCGCTCGGCGATGCTCGCCCGCCGGCTCGTGGAGCGCTACCGCTTCTACGACGACGAATCGTTCGAACGGGTGCTCGTGTTCCGCATCCGCGACGTCAGCGGCTGGGCGGCGACCGACGCCGAGTCGTGACGGGCCTGTCGGCACGCCCTGCACGCACCGAGCGCGATCGGCCGACCCAGCGCGTCAGGACGACGTCTCGTGCGTTTCCAGCCGGATGCGCAGGTCGACGGTGACCTCTCGGCCGAGCGCCGACGAGAGCTGGTCGGCGAGGTCGTCGGCGGTGGGGCGGTCGGCGGCCACGGGCCCGGCCAGCACCACCGACACCGTGCTCCCGCTCAGGCCGGTCTCGACGGTGGAGAACTCCGGGAACGGCGCGATCCACTCCGCCACCGTCTGTTGGGTCGCCCGCTGACCGAAGACGTTCGTCGCCGCGCTCGTGCCGTTCAACACGAGCGCACCGATGATCAACATGGCGCTGCCGAACACCACGGCCGATGCGGTCCGCACCCGGTGCTGGTTCTCGGCGACCCGCGACAGTGGGGCGACGCCGAGGAGTAGGAACATCACCCCGCCGACCACCATGATCGCGAGGGCGTTGGTGAGGAACAGCAAGAGCGCCCCGTTGCCGGAATCCCAGTCGCCTTGCGAGTAGCTGATCCCGATCACCGTGAGCGGCGGCACGAGAGCGATGGCGATGGCGACCCCCGGGAGCGAGTTCGACACGTCCGGACGCGACAGTCCGTAGGCGCCGGCTGCACCGGCGGCGACGGCGATCACGAGGTCGACGAGTGTCGGGTTGGACCGCGACACGATCTGCCCGTTCGTCAGCGTGTCGACGATCGTGAACTCGGCGAGGCCGATCACGAAGCCGATGCCGATCGCCAGTAGCGCTCCACCGAGGGCGACGAGCGCCGACCGGCCGAGCCGGTTCGGCCAGCCCATCACCAGCGAGAGGGCCATCGCCATCAGCGGCGTCATCAGCGGGGCGATGAGCATCGCCCCGATCACGACGGCGGTCGAGTCGGACACCACGCCCATCGACGCGATGACCGACGCCAGCAACATCAGCATTGCGAAGCGGATGATCTTGGCCTGCTCCCGGTCGCCCTCGTACAGCAGCTCGTCGTACAGGCGGCGGCGATCCGCTGCCGCTTTCGGCCGATTGGCGAACCACTGGCCGACCAGGGTCGAGGTGTCGCCGGACGGTTCGGCGTCGGTGAGCGCCGGGTTCAAGATCACGGACAGTGCGATCAGCTCGACGACGATCCACAGGCACGCCAGCGTGACGATCACGATGGCGAGGAGCATCGACGGGAACCCGACGAGGAACAGGCCGACGGCGATGAGCGCCGATGCGCTTCCCAGTTGCCACGCCACGTCGGATCGATGCTGGAGCAGCGTCGCCAGGATGGTGCCGAGGCCGATCGCGATCAGCAGGGCGCCGACGACGCGGCCGATCGCCGCCTCGGTCTCCACCGGCACCGCGACCAGGAACCCGCCGACTCCGATCGCCACCGTCGAGGCCAACGACTGCAGCCAGTCGGTCGGCCGGGATCGGAGCGCCGCCCACAGCGCGGTCACGCCGTACACGACCAGCGCCAACCCGATCAGCCGACCGAGCACGAGCGTGGTGCGCTGCGGCCAGGACAGCACGAGCAACGCCACGGCCAGCCCGGCGAAATGTCGCAGCGCGACGGGACGCATCAGGCGCGACAGCTGGAGATCGGTCCAGTCGAACCCGGGTGACTCGTCGCTGTCCTCCAACTCGCTGGTGAGCGTCACATCTCCGGACATCCGCACTCCTCTTCCCGGCGGTGACGGCCCGGCGGAGCGCACCCGGCGGCACCGACCACGCCGTCGTGTGCGACCACGGTGGCACAACGTGCGCCTCGAACGGCGGAACCTAGGATGTCGACATGGGTCTGTCCGGCAGGTGCGTGCTCACCGTCCTGCGTCGTGGAGCGGGTCGCCCGCGGTGAGCGCGAGCGTCACGGTCCGCCACGCGCCCGAGCGGCACCGCTACGAGGTCCTCGTCGACGACGAGGTCGCCGGGTTCGCCGTCTATCACCGCCGTGGCGGACGGTTCATCCTCGTGCACACCGAGGTCGACGACGCGCACGCCGGGCAGGGGATCGGCTCGACCCTGGCGCGCGGCGCGCTCGACGACATCCGCAGCACGGGTGCGTCGGTGCTCCCGCTGTGCCCGTTCATCGCGGAGTGGATCGATCGGCACCCGGACTACGCCGATCTCGTCGACGACGACGCCATGGCACAGCTCGGACTCCCCGACCGTCACGGCGGCTGAGGATGGACGTGGTCATCGCCGGGGGACACGGTCAGATCGGGCTCGCCGCGGGCCGTCTGCTCGTCGCCAGTGGACATCGGGTGCGCGGGCTGGTCCGCGGCGGAGCACAGGCCGACGAGCTCCGCAGCGCGCGGGTCGAGCCGGTCGTGCTCGACCTGGAAGCCGGCGACACCCCGGAGTACGCGACGGCGATCGAGGGTGCTGATGTGGTGGTGTTCGCAGCCGGCGCAGGTCCCGGGAGCGGGGCGCGACGCAAGGAGACCGTCGACTTCGACGCCGCGAGAAAGCTGGCCGACGCCGCAACCGAGGTCGACGTCGGGCGATACGTGATGGTCAGTGCGATGGGCACGGACGATCCGCCACCGGGAGACGATGTGTTCTCCGTCTACCTCCGGGCGAAGGCTCGCGCCGATGCCTACGTGATGGACAGCGGGCTCGCGTGGACCATCGTTCGTCCAGGACGGCTGACCGATGACCCGCCCACCGGACGCGTCACGCTCGCGCGCCACGTCGCTCGCGGCGAGGTGCCTCGCCTCGACGTGGCCGCGCTGCTGGTCGCGATCCTCGACGAACCCGCCACCACCGGACACATCGTCGAGGTCGTCGGCGGCCCCACCCCGATCGTCGAAGCCGTCCACACCGTGCTGACAACGAGCTGACGACAACAAGCTGACGACATCGCGCCGCATCGCGTCAGGAGTGCACTATGATGCACTCATGAGTGCAGTGGAACGACTGGGTGGCACCGTGCGCGAGCTTCGAGCGGCGCGCGGCTGGACGCTCGACGAGGCGGCGTCTCGGGTCGGGGTCAGTCGGCGCTCGCTCGTGCAGATCGAGCACGGCGAGTCGAACCCGTCGTTGTCGACGCTGTTGACGATCGCCGGCGGGTTCGGCGTCGACCTCACCGAGCTCATCGACGGAGCCGACACCGAGATGTTCGTCGGCCCGGCCGGGCCGCGCACGCTGTGGTCCACCGACGCCGGTAGTCGCGCCGACCTCGCCGTCGCTCACGGACCGCTCGAGCTCTGGCACTGGGAGCTCGCGCCGGGCGAGTCCCGGAGCTCCGAAGCCCACGCACGGGGAAGCCGAGAGTGCATTCAGGTGCACTCGGGGCGCCTCACGATCGAAGTCGGCGACGAGACGACGACGGTGGGTCCCGGGGAGGCGCTGGCGTTCGCCGCCGACCGTGCCCACCGCTACCTCAACGACGGGCGACGTCGCGCCGTGTTCGCGCTGGCCGTCTACGACCCGATCGGCGACTGAAGGTGCCCTCGATCCTCGCGCTCGGCGCGGCTGCGGTGTTCGGCGTCGCCGACTTTGTCGGCGGCAGGGCGAGCGCCCGCGCCTCGGTGATCACCGTCACGCTGATCTCGAACATCGTCGGTGGTCTCTTCGCGTGCCTGCTCGCGGTCGTCGTCGCCACCACGTGGTCGTCCGAGGCGATCGTCTGGGGCGCCATCGGCGGGGCGGCCGGGTTGGCGGGGCTCCTCCTGCTCTACCACGGACTCGCCACCGGCCCGAACCGTCTGGTCAGCCCCGTCAGCGCCGTGGTCGCCGCCGTCGTGCCCGTCG
>CAYGLH010000058.1:1044-13991 GCA_964350535.1 uncultured Ilumatobacteraceae bacterium | reverse complement strand
GCGGTCAAGGGCGACCATGATCGCCGACGCGCCCGCCGGTTGCACGCACCCGCGCGCACAGCTCCGAGCTCCGGCGCATCGGCTGCGCTCGTCCGCTCCTCTCCACCGATGTCGTCGCTGCTGTCTCCCCAGCGTCTCCCCCGGTGTCTTCCCGGGTGACTCCCCCGGTGTCTTCCCGGGTGTCTCCCCCGGTGTCTTTCCAGCGTCTCCCCCGGTGTCGCGACGGGGCCTGGCGTCGTGGCCGGGCCGGACCTCACCTGCTCCGAGACCGGTCGGCGTCGATGACCAGCTCGGCGGCGGGGCTGAGCATCAGCAGGGCGGGCATGCGCCGCACGAGCGCCGAGGGCCCGCTCATCTCGACGGTGCCGGCGCGCAGCGCGCTCCGCAGCTCGGTCCTGCCGAGCCACACCTCGTACAGGACGGCGAGGTCGGCCTGCACCACGACATCGATCTCGAAGCCCGGGTCGACGGTGCACACGGACGGGCCCGAGGAGTCGTTCACGATCCAGATCCGCCGGCGGTGCTGGGGAAAGGCGAACTCGAGCACGACACGCCGATCCGGGAACACGGAGAAGTCGAGCCTGGTGTGCATCCACCACATCAGCAGCTCGGGGTCCAACTCGTCGTCGCGCGGCTCGCCGAACTGCCACCGTGCTCCCCATGCTCCGAGTCCGAACACGACGGGCCGGAGCTCCGCCCCCGCCTCGGTGAGCTCGTACCCACCGTCGAGCCGTTCGACGATGCCGGCGCGCTCCAGCTGACGGAGCCGTTTCGTCAGCAGAGATCGCGAGAGGCCGGGCAGACCGCGCGCAATGTCGTTGAAGCGTGTGGCGCCGCACAACATGTCTCGAACGATGAGCAGCGACCAGCGCTCGCCGAGCACCTCCACCGCTCGCGTGATCGGGCAGTACTGCCCGTACGCCCCCGACGGCGCCCCCATCGACCCTCTCCTCCGATCCCGCCCGGTCACCGGGCCGCGACAGCCGCATCCTCCCACATCCGACGGGTTCCTGGTCGGCGAGATCGCCACTGAGCCAGACCAACCGACCCGGACCGACCGACCCGGATCGACCGGTCCAGATCGAGCACTGGCCGGGTCCTGATCTCGCACTCCCCCACCGTCACCGCCATGCGTACGTTCGCTTCATGCAGATCAACATGACCACCCCCACCACCGGCCCCACCAACAGCACCATCCCCACCCCCCCCCCCACCACCGTCGCGAACATCGCCGGCGCCACGAACTCGGTCGCGTGGATCCGCACATCCCGCGCCGGGTCGCCGGAGCGATCGTCCAGACCGGTGTCCGTTGAGACTCCCGGTGAGCGACGACGATGGCGGAACGTCGGACTGGCCACCGCCATCGCCGCCACTGCGGTCGGGACGATTCTCGTCGCCGCCATGGGCGACGACTTCGGCCCGGCAGCTCCGGCCACCGTGGCGACGGCGCCGGCGGGCCCGGACGTGATCGGGCGCGACGCGGTGCTGCGCGACCTGGTCAACCGCGGCCTCGTCCCCCACCAGGCCCTCGACCCCGCACCGGTCGGCTCGGGCTGAGCGCAGCGCTGGGGATCGACGAGGAGGACAGACGACGGGACCAGGCACGACCGTGCGGCGACGATGACGGCGCGCCACTCGCGTGCGCCAGTAGCCTTCGTGGCGTGTCGCACTGGGATGGTCGCCGAGTCGTGGTCACCGGTGGCGCCGGGTTCCTCGGGCGTCGGGTCGTCGCCAGGCTGGACGAGCTCGGTGCCGAGGTCGTGGCGCCGCGCAGCGCCGAGTACGACCTGACCGTCCCCGGTGAGGCAGAGCGCCTGCTCGCCGACACCTCGCCATCGGACCTGATCCACCTCGCCGCCCGCGTCGGTGGCATCGGCTACAACCTCGAGCACCCCGCGCCGCTCTACCTCGACAACCTCCTGATGGGGACCCACGTGATCGAGGCCGCCCGCCACGCGTCGTCGGTGGACAAAACCGTGCTGCTCGGCACGGTCTGCTCGTACCCGAAGATCACGCCGGTCCCGTTTGCCGAGGACGACCTGTGGGAGGGGTATCCCGAGGAGACGAACGCTCCGTACGGGATCGCCAAGAAGGCGCACCTCATCCACGCCCAGGTCAACGAGCAGCAGTACGGGCAACGCTTCGCCTACCTCATCCCGACCAACCTCTACGGGCCGGGCGACAAGTTCCACCCCGACGTGTCCCACGTGATCCCGGCGCTGATCAAGAAGTGCGTCGAGGCGCGCGAGGCCGGCGCCGATCACGTCGAGGTCTGGGGCACCGGCAGCGCCTCGCGGGAGTACCTCTTCGTCGACGACGCCGCCGACGCCATCGTGCGCGCCGCGGAAGTTCACGCGGGCACCGAGCCGATCAACCTCGGCGCCGACCGCGAGGTGACGATCCGCGAGACGGTCGAGACGATCGCCCGCCTCGTCGGCTTCGAGGGCGAGCTGCGCTGGGACAGCTCGAAGCCCGATGGCCAGCCACGCCGCGGCGTCGACGGGAGCCGTGCCCGCAAGCTGCTCGGCTGGAATCCCTCGGTCGGTTTCGACGATGGGCTCCGAGCGACGATCGACTGGTACCTCGCCAACCGCGAGGACGCCGAACGCCCCCCGACCTGACCGCCGGCGCGATCACGAACACTCCACTCGGCGATCGATCGTGGAGCCGGTGTGGTGGTGGGAGCCGTCGGGACGGGTCCAGGTGGCAACCCGGTCGGACGTCATCGTGAGCCCCCACCCGCGTTCGTGGACCAGGTGGTGGTGCGTGTCGCACAACGGCAGCAGGTTGTCGATGTCGGTGGCACCGCGGTGTTCCCACCACCAACGGATGTGGTGCAGACGACACCAGTCGTAGCCGACCTGGCAGTCCGGGTGGGCGCACGTTCGGTGCACCGCCCGCAGCGCTCGGCGCTGCGCCCTGGTGGCCGTCCGGCGTGCGCGTCCCAGGTCGAGCACCTCACCGTCGCCGCCGAGGACGGCGGGGACCACCTGGGCCTCGCAACACAACCGCCGCACCGTCGACACCTGGAGCGGTTCGCCGCCCTCGGTCTCGCACACCCCGTGATCGGCCAGCCCGGCGAGGTACCGGTAGTCGATGACCACGGTGATCTCCGGGACGGCCGTTCGCGTCGACACGTCGACGCCGTCCGAGCCCTGACCCACGACGCCGTGGCTCGGGTCGCGTTGTCGCCCCTCGCCCACCGCGGGTTCGGGCCGCGTGCCGGCGAGGGTGTGCAGGAACGCATCGAGCTGGAGTTGCTCCCAGGTGCGGTCGCGACCGCCAGGCGCGCAGCGCAGCCGCTTGATGTTGGCCTGCCACAGCGCGTGCAGCCTCGCGTCGCGCACCGGGTCGAGCTCGAGGTGGGTGTGGTGCATCCCGGTGTGGCGGTCGGTCCAGCGCTGCAGCTTCGACGCCTCGACCTGCGCCGCCAACTCGTCGACGTCGGCACCCGTGCGGGACGACGCCAACAGGTGCTTTGCCAGGTCTCGACACTCCCGACGGAACGCGTCGAGGCTCACCGTGCCGGCGCGGGCCACGAGATCGTCGTGGTGACCGAGGAACTCGTCGCGCACCGCGTCGGGCAGGTCGCGCGCCGCGGCGGCGATCGCATCGACGTACTCGCCGCCGATCGCGCCCACCTCCAGCGCCGACTCGACCTCGGGCGACTCGTCGCAGAGCTCATCGCGCTCACGGCTCGCCCGGGCATCGCGCCCCGAGCGTCCGCCGTGGTTGACGAGCACGCTCTCGGCGGGCTCGGACTCGCCGCGCGCCTCCAGCTCACGCAAGCGACGCACCGCCCGCCGCTCGACCGAGTCGAGCACGGCACGCAATCGACGCACATCGCCAACCAAGGCCACGACGCCGTCTCGATCCATGTCGTCCGGTACCGCGGCACGCACGGCGGCGAAGGCCGCTTCGCTGCCATCACCTGTCATCTCGTCCTCCAATCTCGGTTTCGGATCGGGGGAGCCGGTCTGGAGATCACCCTACGCGCGGGGTGTCACAGGGTTGATGTGCGCAGGCGCGTGGGGGGACGGTCGGGGCGGAACGCGTCGAGAAGTGTGCGACACTCGCACCGATGGCGTCGCGGCAACTCACGCGCTGGGAGCTCGATGGCGTCGGCGGTGCGGTGGTCGTCGTCGATGTGATCCGAGCGTTCACCACGGCGGCCTACGCCTTCGGCGCGGGTGCCGACGCGATCTATCTCGTCGCGACCGTCGACGAGGCACTGGCGTTCAAGGCCGACCATCCAGGCGTGCTGGCGATGGGCGAGAACCACGGCCGGCGCCCGGACGGGTTCGACTTCCCCAACTCGCCCGTGGCCGTCAGCCGGGCCGACCTGTCCGGTCGCACGCTCGTCCAACGGACGTCGGCCGGTACCCAGGGCGTGGTCGCGGCGGTCGATGCGACACGGCTGTGGGCCGCCAGCCTCGTGTGCGCGAGCGCGACCAGTCGCGCCGTCGAGGCGGCAGGGCTCGGCGATCCTGCGTACGTGATCACCGGATGCTTCCCCGATCGACCGGACGACAGCGGCGACGACGATCGGCTGACGGCGGAGTTGATCGAGCGCGCCCGCACCGGACGGCCGCTCGACGCAGTGCGGACGGCCGAACGGCTCCTCCGCACACGCGAGGCGGCGAACACGCTGGCGCTCGGCGCCGAGCACTGCGACCCGCTGGACATCGAGTACGCGGCGCAGGTCGACCGGTTCGACTTCTGCATGGAGGTGACCGACGACGAGCTGGGACGCCGCCTGGCGACGGCGTCGCCCGCCGTCAGTCGATGATGCCGGCGGCGCGGGCGGGCGCGGCGTACGCGGCGGCGAGCGTGGCGACGGTTTCGTGGGCGTTCAGTCCGCTCGGGTTGGGGACGACCCACAGTCGGGTGTCGCCCCATCGCTCCGGCTGCTCCCCCATCGTCGCCGTCCGGGCACCGAACGCCGTCCGGTAGGCCGTGATCCCGGCAACCGCGACGACCGGCGGACCGATCTCGTCGACGAGCCTCCGCAGCTCCACGCCACCGGCGCGCAGCTCCTCCGCGGTCAGTTCCGACGCCTTGGCGGTGGCCCGGCGCACGACGTTGGTGATGCCGACGCCCCGGGCGAGCAGGTGCGCCCGGTCGGCAGCGGTCATCCCGGCGCCGCGGTCGATGTCGCGCTCGATGATCCCCGCCAGCCGCACGGCTGGGTAGAACCGGTTGCCCGGGTGCGCGAAGTGCGTGCCCGTGGCGGCGGTCCAGAGGCCGGGGTTGATGCCGACGAAGAGCAGCCGGACGTCGTCGTCGATCAGGTCCGGAACGGTCGAATCGCGGAACGACTCGAGCTCGGCGCGGGTGAAGCCCATGTCACCCCGACGAGGCGGACACCGTGACCCGCCCCTCGCGCAGGAGGATCCGCCCGTCGTCGTAGGCGTCGCATCGCGCCTGGGAGAGGGCGCCGAATGGGTTGGTCGAGCCCGCCACGTCGCAGCGGGCCCGGAGCACCACCTGCACCGGGGCGAGCTCGCCCTCGACGGGTGACCCGAACCCGAACGTGAACGGTTCGTCGTCCAGCCGGTCGTCGCCCTCGCGGCCGACCTGGGTGATCACCTGCTCGGACACCCCGAACCCGGTGCCGCCGAACGTGCCCTCCGCCTCCATGTACAGCAGCGCCGACATCCCGGCCCAGTCGCCGGTCGTCAGCGCTGCGCTGACCGACGTGTCGAGGTACACGCGCACCTGCGGATCGGGGCCCACGCCTGCGAACTGTTCGGGGGCGATCGTCCACGTCAGCGTGACCTCGGCGTGGTCGCGCTCGGCGATGCCGATCGTGGAGGTGAGGACCCCGAAGGTGCCGGCTGCAGGATCGATCGCTCCGGCGCTGCCATCGCTGGCGTCGCCGGACACGACGGCGCTGTCGACCGTCAGCGGGATGACGACCTCGACCGGTTCGGGCTCGGTCGGGGTCGTCGTGGTCGTCGTGGTCGAGGACGTCGGTGGTGGTGACGGCGGCTCGGTCGGTGGCGGCGCCGTCGGGGGCGGTGCGGTGGTCGTCGGCGCAATCGTGGTGGTCGGCGCGGCGGTCGTCGTGGTCGAGGGCGCGGCGGTCGTGGTGACGTCGGTCGGCACCGGTTCGCTCACCGCGGTGTCGGGCAGGTCCAACACCTGCCCGCGCGTGACGACGTTGCCGTCGTCGTCGGTGGCTTCCACGGTGACCGTGACCTCGTCGACGCCGGGCACGTACGCGTGGTCGGCGGCCATCTGGCCTTCGCCGCGCAACGTGGTGGCGGACGACTGATCGCCCCAGTCGATCGAGATGTCGACCAGCGAACCACCGTCGGTGGCGGTGAACTCGACCGTCGCGATCAACCCGTCGGCGGTCAGCGAGGTGATCTCCACATCGGGGTCGCCGGCGGGGTCGCCGGACTCGGTGGCGCTCCCACACGCGGCCGCACCGAGGGCGCAGCAGATCAGACCGATGGCTGCCCGCATGCGGTCGAGTATGACATGCCCCAAGATCGCGAAACCCGCTTTCGGGCCCGACCGCGCTCAGACGAAGCTGTGTCGATGGGGCACCCGTACTGGCCGATGTTCGATCTGGAGGTGCGTACGCCGCGCCTCGCGCTCCGCTATCCGGACGACGCGATGCTGACCGAGCTCACCGCGGTCGCGTTGCGCGGGATCCACGATCCCGCCTACATGCCGTTCGGTGTCCCGTGGACCGACCTGGAGTCGCCCCACCTCGAACGCGCCGCGCTGCAGTTCCACTGGCGATGCCGGGCCGACTTCGCCAAGGACGCGTTCCGACTTCCCCTCGCGGTGTACGAGGGCGGACGCCTCGTCGGCATGACCGATCTCGTCACCGAGCGGTTCGCCGTCACCCGGCAGTTCGAGACCGGCTCGTGGCTGGGACGCGACTTCCAGGGCCAGGGCATCGGCAAGGAGATGCGCCTGGCGACGCTGACGCTCGGGTTCGTCGGGCTCGGCGCCGAGCTGGCACTCACGGCGGCGTGGCACGACAACGGGCCGTCGAACGGCGTCACCCGGGCGCTCGGCTACGAGCTCGTGGGACACAAGCGCGACGTCCGCCGTGAAGAAGCGGTGGAACAGTTGCAGTACCGCATGGATCGCAGACACTTCGAGACGATCCGCCGCGACGACATCGAGCTCGTCGGCGTCGACGCGGTGCGCGACTTCGTCGGGCTCGACGCGCCCTGATCCACCGATCGGCGCGCCCCCGACGAGGTGATCGCGACAAGCGCCGAGGCGTTCCCCGCCGGGCGCGATCGCCGCAGGCTCAGCCGAGCGCGGCGACGACCTCGGCGAGGGGCTCGCGGAAGTCGCGCAGCAGCGGCAGCCCTGCGTCGCGCCAGACGGCGTTGTCGAGAACGCTGTTCGCCGGTCGCGGTGCGGGGCGCGGCGGGTCGAGGTCGGCGGTGGCGATCGGACGCACCTTGTCCGGATCGTGTCCGGCGGCGGCGAGGATCTCGCGGACGAACTCGTACCAGCTCACCGCACCTTGGTTGGTGAGATGGTGGACCCCCTCGCGCCGGTCGACGGCGAGCCGCCGCAGCGCGGGCGCCAGGTCGGCGGTGAAGGTGGGGCAGCCGCGCTGGTCGTCGACGAACGCCAGCTCGTCGCGCTCGCCGGCGAGCCGCAGCACCAGCTTGACCATGTTGTTGCCGTGCTCGCCACACACCCACGACGTGCGAGCGACGGCGGACCCGGACCCGAGCACTCGCTCCCCCGCCAGCTTCGTGCGCCCGTACGCGGACTGCGGGTTCGGCTCGTCGTCCTCCCGGTACGGCCGGGCGAGGGTGCCGTCGAAGACGTAGTCGGTGCTGACGTGCACGAGATGCGCGCCGACGCCGGTGCACGCGCCGACCAGATGGTGCACGGCGAGGTGGTTGACGGCGTCGGCCCCCTCCTCGTCGGTCTCGCACGCGTCGACCGCCGTGTACGCCGCCGTGTTGATCACGGCATCCGGGCGGTGCGTCCCGACGACGTCGCGCACAGCGTCGCCGTCGGTGATGTCGAGCGCGGCCCGGTCCAGCGCGACGACGTCGTCGCCCGTCGCGATGCAGTGGCGCACGACGTCGATGCCCAACTGTCCACCGGCGCCGGTGACGAGGACCTTCACGAGCACCCCGGCGTCGTCGTGGACGCGTCTCGGCGTGACGCCGACACGACGTCGCGAGACCGGCGGCGGCGAGGCGGGGTCACGTGGCGTGCCGGGCCTTCAGCGGCTCCCACCAGTCGCGGTTGTCGCGGTACCAGTCGACCGTGGCGGCGAGCGAGTCGTCGAAGCTGCGGCTCAGGCTCCAACCGAGCCCGGTGATCTTGCCGATGTCCACCGAGTAGCGACGGTCGTGGCCGAGGCGATCCTCGACGGGGCGGATGAACGACTCATCCCGCCCGGTCAGCTCGAGCAACCGGTGGGTCAGCTCGACGTTGGTCAGTCCGTTGCCGGCGCCGATGTTGTAGATCTCGCCCGGCGTGCCCTGTTCCAGCACGAGGTGGGCGGCGATGTTGTGGTCCTCCACGTGGATCCAGTCGCGGACGTTGAGCCCGTCGCCGTAGAGCGGCACCTGCTCGCCGTCGAGCAGGTTCGTCGTGAACAGCGGGATGACCTTCTCCGGGTACTGGTACGGGCCGTAGTTGTTGGTGCACCGCGTGACCATCACGGGCAGGCCGTGGGTCGAGTGGTACGAGAGCGCGATGAGGTCGGAACCCGCCTTCGCCGCCGAGTACGGCGACCTCGGCTCGAGCGGGTCGGTCTCGACCGACGACCCGACCTCGACCGATCCGTACACCTCGTCGGTCGAGATGTGCAGGAAGCGCTCGATCCCCACGTTGACGGCCACGTCGCACAACACGTTGGTGCCGATGCAGTTGGTGCGGACGAACTGCGACCCGTCGAGGATCGAGCGGTCGACGTGGGTCTCGGCGGCGAAGTGGACGACGGCATCGTGGCCGTCCATCGCCGACGCCACGTCGTCGGGATCGCAGATGTCGGCGTGGACGAACTCGCAGCGGCGGTCGTCGAGCACGTCGCGGATGCTGGCGAGGTTGCCCGCATACGTGAGCGCGTCGTAGATCGTGACCTCGTGGTCGGTCGCCGCCAACACGTGGCGGACGTAGTTCGACCCGATGAACCCGGCAGCGCCGGTGACGAAGAGCTTCATGTCGCGTCGTCCCCGATCAGGTGCGCATCGGCCAGTACGGCCGGCGGCCGGCGGGCAGATCGGCGCGCCGCGGGTTCTGCTGGTCGCGTTCGGACAGGATCGGGTCGGTGACCCCCCAGTCGGCGCCGACCTCGGGATCGTCCCACGCCACGCCCAGCTCGTCAGCGGGGTTGTAGTAGCCGTCGACCAGGTAGGTGATGACCACGTCGGTGGTGGCGGCGAAGCCGTGTGCCACGCCGGGCGGGATGAACACGCCCTTGTGGTTCTCCCCGGTCAGGTCGAGCTCGAGTGTCGCCCCGTCGGTGGGACCGCCCTCGCGCAGGTCGTGGAGCACGACGCGCGCTGCACCGAAGGGCACGTACCAGTAGTCGGCCTGGTGGAGGTGGTAGTGGAGCCCGACGAGCGCGCCCGCCTGCCGGTTGGCGCGATTGCCCTGGATCATCTCGCGGCCGTTCGGGAACCACTCCCGCCGGTAGGTCTCGATGAACAGGCCGCGCTGGTCGCCGTGGATGGTCGGCTCGACCAGGTACACGCCCGCGATCGAGCTCGATTCGGTCACGTCTGGCATCTGCGTCTCCTACTCGACGTCGATCTGGCAGTGATCGCCGACCATGAGCCGGATCGACCGTGGCTTGCGCTCGGACCGCGACACCACGGCGTCGCTGCCGATGAGGCTGTCGGACAGCCGTGGGATGGCCAGGATCTTGCTGTTGTCCATCACGACGGAGTGCTCGATCTCTGACTGCTCGACGACGCAGTCGGCGCCGATCGCGCTGAACGGGCCGACGAAGCTGTCGACGATGCGGGTGCCGGCCCCGATCGCCACGGGGCCGCGGATCGTGGAGTTGCGAACCTCGGCACCGGCGGCGATGACGACCCGTCCCTCGATCGCCGAGTCGTCGTCGACGGAGCCGTCGATGGCGGTCTCGATCCGCTCGAGGATCAGCCGGTTCGCCTCGAGCAGCGGCGTCAACTTGCCGGTGTCGATCCACCAGCCGGTGAGGATCTCGCTGCGCACGAGATGGTCGTTCTCGATCAGCCACTGGATGGCGTCGGTGATCTCGAGCTCACCACGAGCCGATGGCTTGATCGCCGACACGGCCTCGTGGATCGTGGCGTCGAACAGGTAGACGCCGACGAGGGCCAGGTCGGACGGCGGATCGGCCGGCTTCTCGACGAGGTACTCGACGTGGCCGTCGGCGTCGAGGCTGGCGACCCCGAAGCGTTGCGGGTCGGGAACCTGCTTGAGCAGGATCTGCGCCGACGGTGGCGTGAAGGTGGTGCGGGCGTCCTCGAACGCACCGACGAACGCCGCCAGGTCCTGTTCGAGCAGGTTGTCGCCGAGGTACATCACGAAGTCGTCGTCGCCGAGGAAGTCGCGGGCGATCAGCACGCAGTGGGCCAGCCCGAGCGGCTCGTCCTGGGCGATGTAGGTGACCGAGGCCCCGAACTGGGAGCCGTCGCCGAGCGCCTCCATCACCTCGTCGCGGGTGTCGCCGACGATGACACCGAGCTCGGTGATGCCCGCTTCGACCATCGAGCGGATGCCGTAGAACAGGATGGGGGTGTTGGCGACCGGGACGAGCTGCTTCGCCCGGGTGTGGGTGATCGGCCGCAGGCGCGTGCCCGCACCGCCGGCCAGGATGAGCGCCTTCATGCGGCACGCAGTCTACGGCGCCGCGTCGATCTGGTCGCTGTCCCCGCCGGGTTGTCCGTACGTGCGGAACTGCACGGCGACGCGCCCGATCTCGTCGTCGTCGAGCACGGTCGGCCGACCGTGGGCGAGCGCCTTCCGGTACACCGCACACAACCACTCGACGTCGAACGCGAGGCTCAGCGCCACGTCGAGGTCGGCGGCCACGGTGGTCGCGCCGTGATTGGCCATCAGGCACGCCAGCCCGTGGGTTCCCAGCGTGGCCGCGACGTTCGACGCCAGCTCGGGCGAGCCATACGTGGCGTAGGCGGCGCACGGCAGCGTGGTGCCCCCGAAGCGGGCCACGACGTAGTGCACGGCCGGGATGGCGCGGGCCGCCGTGGAGGCGGCGGTCGCCTCGGGCGAATGGGTGTGCACGATCGCTGCGACGTCGGGGCGATCGGCGTAGATCCCGAGGTGCAGCCGCCACTCGCTCGTGGGGATCCGTGGTGCGGCACCACCGTCGACGATCGGACGCACGCTGCGGTCGAGCAGCACGCAGTCGTCCGGTTCCATCCGGGCGGGGGCGATCCCCGACGGCGTGACGAGCACACCGTGGTCGGTCCGCACGCTGAGGTTGCCGGAGGCGTTCACGTTGAGGCCGGCATCGTCCAGCCGGCGAGCCGCGACCACCAAGCTCCGTCGGGCGTCGGCCGCGTCCATCACTCGACCGGGCCGCCGCGGAGGTAGCGGTCGAGATCGGACGTGTCGAGGATGCCGTGCTCGGTGACGTAGCCGTCGACGTGGTCGGCCGGCGTGACATCGAACCCCCAGTTGCGCGCCTCGGTGCCGGGCGGCGCGATCGGATGTCCGCCGACGAGGAGCACCTCGTCGGGATCGCGTTCTTCGATCGGGATGTCCGCGCCCGACCCACAGCTCGCGTCGAAGGTCGAACGAGGGGCGGCGACGAAGAGGGGGACCCCGTGGTGCCTGGCGGCGAACGCCTTCAGCGACGTGCCGACCTTGTTGGCGACGTCGCCGTCGGCGGCGATCCGGTCGGCTCCGACGATCACGACGTCGACCTGCCCGGTGGCCATCAGATGTCCGGCGGCGTTGTCGACGACGAGCGTGTGCGGGATGCCGCGGTCGCCGAGCTCCCATGCGGTCAGCGACGCGCCCTGGTTGCGCGGACGGGTCTCGGAGACCCACACGTGGACGGGGATGCCGCGCTCGGCGGCGACGTACACGGGGGCGGTGGCGGTGCCCCACTCCACGCACGCCAGCCACCCGGCGTTGCAGTGCGTGAGCACCTGCACCGCCCGGCCGGTGCGGCGGTGGATGTCGGCCAACACCTCGACGCCGTGCTCGCCGATGCGGCGACACGCGGCGGCATCGTCGTCGGCCAGCGCCGTGGCCAGCCGGGCAGCGACCGCGGCCCGCTCCGAGGCGGGCACGCCGACGAGGTGCTGCTGCACCTGCCGCACCGCCCACTGCAGGTTCACCGCGGTGGGGCGGGTGGCGATCAGCGCCGCGGACGGACCGTCGAGATCGTGGGGGTCGGCGCGCATCGCCAACGCCAACCCGTGGGCGGCGGCGACGCCGATGAGCGGCGCGCCGCGCACCTCCATCGCGGCGATGCCGTGCGCCGCGTCCTGCACCGTGCGCCACGACGACACGACGGCGGCGTGCGGCAGCTTCGTCTGGTCGATGACGGCGACGGTGCCGTCGTCCTCCCACCAGATCGTCCGGTCGAACACGGTCGAGATGCTACGGCCCACCGGTTCGAGCCAGAACGGCACGGTGTCGGAGCGGTTCGCGTCGACCGGTTCGTGTCGGCCGGTCGCGGCCCGCACCGGAACGGTGCCGACACGCATCGGCGCGACCGGGATCAGCCGGCGACGGTGGTGACCGGTGCCGGGGCGTCGCCGCGGAAGTAGGCGAGGATCGGCTCGGCGCCGTCGTCGAGCAGCAGCACGGCGTTGCCATTGATCGTCGTGCCCTCGACCGGCAACTGATAGGTGTTGAGCCCGCTGCCGAACGCCTTGCGCAGGGTCGCTGCGGCCTGGATCGGGTCGAGCGCCGGGTCGAGGCGAACCGAGCCGACGGCGGCGTCGAGCAGCTCCGACGTGAGGAACGGGTCGGCGGCGATC
>CAYGLH010000058.1:598-1034 GCA_964350535.1 uncultured Ilumatobacteraceae bacterium | reverse complement strand
CGCGGCGGATCGCCCTGGCTCCTGCTGCCGGCGGCGGCGAGCCTGGCGTTGTTCGTGTGGCTGCTGTCGTTGCACCCGACTGCCGCGGGGCGGGTCTACGCGGCCTATGGCGGTGTCTACGTGGTGGTGGCGCTGGGCTGGTTGTGGTGTGTCGACGCGGTACGTCCCACGGCCTGGGACCTGGTCGGCGCGGGGGTCTGCCTGCCAACTGCCGTCGCGCCACTCCTCGTAGTGGCGGGAGCGGGCGTAGGCGAGGGCCTGCTCGCCGTCGAGCACGTTGCACCCCGGGTTCTGGTGCAGACCCGAGTTGGTGTCGCGCGTCTCGTACTCGAAGCACACCGTGGTGCCGCCGATCGCGTCGACGAGGTCCTTGAACCCGAAGAAGTCGACGTCGATCACGTGGTGGATGGGGATCCCGAACTCCTGGGTGATGGTG
>CAYGLH010000058.1:0-588 GCA_964350535.1 uncultured Ilumatobacteraceae bacterium | reverse complement strand
GTGGCCGCCAGCACGTCGGCGCCGTCGTTGTACGCCGAGTTGATCCGGCTCGAGCTGCCGCGCCCGGCGATCTCGACCCACAGGTCGCGCGGGAGGCTCACCAGCGAGGCGCCGTTGCCGTCCTTCTCCTGACGGAGGATCATGATCGTGTCGCTGCGGCGGCCCTGCACGGCACCGGTGTCGCCGATGTTGCCGAAGTCAGGGCTGTTCGGGTCGGAGCCCTCGCGCGAGTCGCTGCCGATCATCAAATAGTTCACGGCCGGGCCGTCGGTGTCGACGGCGAGCACGTCGTCGAGCCCGTCGATGCGGTCGACCTCGGAGGTGCGGTCGTTGGCGGCCCGGATCACCCCGAACGCGCCGAACGCGCCGACGAGCACCGCCAGCAGTGCCGCCAACGGCAGCGAGCTGTGGGCGCGTCGTCGCGGCGACGGCTCGTCCAGAGATGACACTTGCGTGACGATATCGCCGGCACCCTGGCCGGCGGGTGGACCGTCCCCGTCCTCACCCTGCCCTTACCACCGCACGTGCCCTGCCGGTGGCGCCCGTCGTCAGGCGAGCAGGCGGGCGTGCACGACGTCGCCGACGTCG
>CAYGLH010000057.1:1607-14060 GCA_964350535.1 uncultured Ilumatobacteraceae bacterium | reverse complement strand
ACGCGGTGGGCGAGCTCGCACACGAGCTGCACTGGTTCCGCTGGGACGCCTTCGAGCCCGATGTCGGCTGGAACCTGCAGCTCGTCGTCGCAGATCGTGCCGACGACGTCGCCTGGGCGATGCGGGCATCGGACGCCGCCTGAGGGGCGCAGCGTCTCGATGAGCGAGGCCGCGATCGACGGGCGGCTGCGACGACGCGGCGTCCGGCTCCCGACCGGCGCGTCAGGTACCGAGCAGGGCGTCGAGTTGGTCGTGGAGCACCGCCCGCAGCGCGCCGCTGGTGGCGGTGCTCGGCTCGAGGGCCGAGGCGGCGCACAACCCGGTCGCCTGGGCGAGGAAGATGCGGGCGATCACGTCCGGCCGACGGTCGGTGGCGATCTCGCCGCGCCGCTGCCAACCGCGCACCAGCTCGCTGATCATGTCGGCGTAGCCGGCGGTGTAGGTCATCAGCGCGGCGCGCACGTCGGCGTCGCGGACCCCGACATGATTGATCTCGGCGATCAGCGAGCGCACCTGCGCCTGGTCGTCGTGGAGGAGCCAGTCGATCCACGCGTGGAGGTACTCCGGACCGACCTCGACACCTTCGTCGCGCTGCGGGGCGATCGCCACCAGCGTGGAGTCGACCACGGTCAGCAGGAGCTCCGGCTTGCCGGTGAAGTGGCTGTAGACGGCGCCCGTCGTGACGTCGGCCGACTCGGCGATGGCGGCCAGGCTCGCACCCTCGACGCCGCGCTCGGCGAACGCCTGCGCGGCGGCGACGACGATCGACTCCTTGGTCGTCGGCGTGCCCGGTGGGCGGGCGTTCTTCGGTGGCCTGCCGCGCCGACGTGGTCGATGCCGGGCGCGCACGTCGTCGGCCATCAGGCGGTCAGCGTGACGGGCAAACGTCGCAGCCCGTGCAGCACGTAGCTCGGCTCGTAGTCGAGGAGGTCGAGATCGATGCCCTCGGCCGGTGACATCTCGCCGACCCGCTCGAGGAGCACCTCGACGGCGATCCGCCCCTCGGTGCGGGCGAGCGCCGCACCGAGACAGAAGTGCTCGCCGTGCCCGAACGCAAGGTGGCGCATCAGCCCGGGGCGCTCCCCGTCGAGCTGTGCAGGACACTCGAACTGGTCGGGGTCGCGGTTGCCGGCGACATAGGCCAGCAGCAGGTGCTCGCCCGCCGCGATCGTGGCCCCACCGACCTCGGTGTCGACCGTGGCCGTGCGGTAGAGGCCCTGCACGGGCGGTTCGAGCCGGAGCACCTCTTCGACGAACCCGGGGATCTGGGCGACGTCGTCACGCAGGCGCGTCACCGTCGCGGGCGATTCCAGCAGCACCTTCGCCGCCGACGCGATCAGCTTGGTGGTGGTCTCGTTACCGGCGACCAGGAACTGGTTCAACATCGCGAGGATCTCCGCATCGCTGAGTGGCTCGTCGTCGATCCGCGCCTTTACCAGGTCGGAGATCAGGTCGTCGTGCGGGTCGTCGCGCCGCTCGGCCACCTTGGTCGCGAAGTAGTCGAAGAACTCGGTCTGGGACAGCAGCATCGAGCGCAGCTCGTCGCGCGACATGTTGTGGTTGCCGATGATGACCACGAAGTCGTCCGACCACTTCTTGAAGCGTGGCAACTCGTCGTCGGCGACGCCGAGGCACTCGGCGATGATCGTCAGCGGCAACGGGACGCCGTAGTCGGCCACCAGGTCGGCCTCGCCGGCGTCGAGCATGGCGTCGACCAGCTGGTGGGCGACCTCGCGGATGCGCGGTTCGAGCACCTTCACCTTCGGTGGGGTGAACGCCCGGTTGACCAGCTTGCGCTGGCGGACGTGGTCGGGCGGGTCCGCCGAGAGCAACACCCGGGTCGAGCCGCGCTGGCGGCCGAGCGTGGCGGCCAGCTCCGGCTCGTCGGCGAGCAGTGCTTGGATCGCTTCGATCTGCTGACGAGCGAGCACCGGGCCGGTCGGCATGACCGACGAGAACGTGGCCGGGTCGCGGGCGATCCGCACGATGTCGTCGTAGCGCGTCACCAGCCAGCACTCGATCTCGGGTACGTACACGACGCCCTCCTCGTCGCGGACCCGGTCGAAGTACCGGTGCGGGCAGCGCAGCGCATCGGGGTCGATGTCGAAGAGCGGCAGGATCTCGTCCGCGGCTGCAGCCATCGAACGATGGTAGGAGGCCCGGCGGAGAAACACAATGGTGATTATGTTTCTCCGCCGGCCTTCGTCAGGTCGCCCGCACCCGGCCGCGCAATGCAGCGAAGCACATCGAGAAGCTGACCGCCCCGAGGAGGGCGATCGCCGCGACTCCGGCCAGCAGGTCGGGCCCGTCCCACCCGATCAGCGAGAGCGAGCGCAGCCCTTCCAGCACGTACGTCACCGGGTTCCACCCGGCGACCGTGTCGAGCCAGCCCGACAGCTGCTCGCGCGGCACGTACGAGGTGGTGAGGAACAGGAAGGGGAAGAACAGCAGGAAGCTCGAGTTGACGGCCGCGGGGTTGCCCGTCTTGAGGGCGATGGCGTAGCCGAAGCCGGCGAAGGCGAGGCTCCAGAGCGACGACATCACCACGAACACCCCGACGCCGACGAGTCCGGTCTCGAACCGCACCCCGAGGGCGTAGCCCAGCCCGATGATCGGCACGGTGAGCGCCGCCGCCACCGCCACGTCGGCGCACATGTGGCCGAGGAGGATGGCGAACCGGCGGATCGGCGTCAGCAGCAGCCGGTCGAGGTAGCCGTTCTGCACGTCGAGCACGAGCGCGGGCGCCCGCGAGACACCGGTGACGCCCAGCAGGATCGCCGTCGGCATCTGGAAGGCGGTGTAGTCGAGGCCCGGCATCGTGCCCTCGGTGAGGTTCTGCAAGGTCGCCACGTTGACGACGAAGAAGAAGATGGCGATGAGCACGGGCGGCACGACCGCCTCGAGGTCCTTCGGGACGGCACGGAGCGCGCGACCGGCGATCGCGGACACGTCGTGGAGGGGGCCGGCCGGACGGGCCCGGATGATCGAGCCCGTTCCGGCCGTCGGCTGGGGGATGGTGGTCATGAGCGCGCCTCCGCGGGTTCGGTGATGGGCAGTGGTTCGTGTTCGGGACGGTCGCCGTCGCCCGACGGCGCATCGGCCCGGCGGATGCGGGCGCCGGTGAGCTCGAGGAACACGTCGTCGAGCGTCGGCGTGCGGAGCGTGAGATCGACGAGGGGGACGCCGGCCCGATCGAGGGCGATCGCCACCGGCCCGATCGTCGCCGGGCCGTGCTCGACCGCGATGGTCAACTCGGTGTCGGCGACCTCGACGTGGCGCACCCCGCGGACGTCGCCGACGGACGCCCGTGCCGCTGCGACGTCGCCGTCGACCCGGGCGACGATCACGTCGTCGGCGATCGTCCGTTTGAGCTCGTCGGGGGTCCCCTCGGCGACGAGGGTGCCACGGTCGATGATGCCGACGCGGCCGGCGAGCATGTCGGCCTCCTCCAGGTACTGCGTGGTGAGCAGGATCGTCATCCCCAAGTCGCGGTTGAGGCGGGCCACCTCGTCCCACACCCGCGAGCGGCTGACCGGGTCGAGCCCGGTGGTCGGCTCGTCGAGGAACAGCACCTGCGGGTTGTGCACCAGCGCGACCGCCAGGTCGAGGCGCCGACGCATCCCGCCGGAGTAGGTGTCGATCGGGCGGGCGAGGGCGTCGCCGAGATCGATCAGCTCCGTCAGCTCGGCCACGCGGCGACCGATGTCGCGCGTGGACAAGCCGTAGAGCCGGCCTTGCAGGCGCATCAGCTCGATCCCGGTCTGGCGCGGGTCGAGCGCAGCCTCCTGCAGCGCTGCGCCGATGTTCAGCCGCACGCGATCGGGTTCGCGCACCAGGTCGTGGCCGACGATCGAGGCGGTGCCCTCGCTCGGGCCGAGGAGGGTGCAGAGCATGCGAACGGTGGTCGACTTGCCCGCACCGTTGGGGCCCAGGAAGCCGTAGATCTCACCGGTCCCGATCTCGAGGTTCAGCTGATCGACGGCGACGTGGTCGGCGAACCGGCGGGTGAGGTGCCGGGTGGAGATGGCGGCGCTCATCGCTGCGGCTCCGCGGTCGGTGGGTGCTGCGCGGTCTGGTGCTGCGCTGTCAGGGGGTGCTGCAGGGTCGGGGGGTGCTGCGTGGTCATGATGTAGTGACGGCGGTACTGGGTCCGACTCATCGGTCGCTCCCGCCGTTCAGGTGGTACGTGCTCATGGCGCGGTACGGTACGAACCGTTGCGGACAGGTTGTGTCCGCATTCCACGGAATCCTGGAGACCATGCCGACCGAGACCTTCGACGACGCGCTGGGAACCGGCGGCAGCGACCCGACCGGGCGCACGCTGCGCCTCCTCTCGCTCCTCCAGGCGCATCGACAGTGGTCGGGCACCGAGCTCGCCGACCGGCTCGGCGTCACGACCCGCACGCTGCGCCGCGACATCGAGCGGCTCCGACGCCTCGGCTACCCCGTCGAGGCCGTGCCGGGCGTCGGTGGCGGGTACCAGCTCGCCGCCGGACCGAACCTGCCGCCGCTCGTGCTCGACGACGACGAGGCGGTGGCGATCGCCGTCGGGCTGCGCGTCGCCACCCGGGCGACGATCAACGGGATCGAGGAGACCTCGGTGCGGGCGCTGGCCAAGCTCGAGCAGGTCCTGCCCGACCGGGTGCGGCGACGCGTCGGCGCCGTTCGCGGGTCGATCACCACGATGTACTGGACGCCCGGCGTCGACGACGCCGTCGACGCCGACGACCTCGCCGTGCTCGCCCAGGCGTGCCGCGACCAGGAGGAGGTGCGGTTCGACTACCGCCGCCGCGACGGCGAGGAGTCGAACCGGCTCGTCCACCCCTACCAGCTCGTCGCCACGGGTCGCCGCTGGTACCTCGCCGCCTGGGACGTGCGTCGCACCGATTGGCGCACGTTCCGGCTCGACCGGCTGACCGGTGCCCGGCTCGCCGGCGTGCGCTTCGAGCCACGACCGCTGCCGGCGGAGGATGCCGCGGCCTACGTCGCGCAGTCGCTGGCGTCGGCGCCGCGCACCTGGCACGGCGTGGTCACGGCCGAGATCCCGCAGGAGCGGGCCCGCGAGATCCTCCACTGGGGCGACCGCCAGATCGAACCCATCGGCGCGGACCGCTGCCGCGCCGAGATCCGCAGCGACTGGCTCGGCGAGCTCGTGTCGATGGTCGGCCAGCTCGCCACCGCCGGCGCCGTGCGGGTCGAGTCGCCGCCCGAGCTCGTCACCGCCGTCGCCGAGCTCGCCACCAACCTGAAAACGTGATCAACCTGTCACCCCGGGGTCAGACCCCGATGTGACAGGTTGATCGCAGAATGTGGTCAGCGGGACTCCAGGGCCTCGATCAGCTGCGGCAGCACCTTGAGCGCATCGCCGACGATCCCGAGGTCGGCGACACCGAAGATCGGCGCCTCCGGGTCCTTGTTGATGGCGATGATGTTCTTGGAGCCCTTCATGCCCACCATGTGCTGGGTGGCACCGGAGATGCCGGCAGCGATGTAGACGGTCGGCTTGACGACCTTGCCGGTCTGGCCCACCTGGTAGCTGTAGGGCACCCAGCCGGCGTCGACGATCGCACGCGACGCACCCGGCGCACCCTTGAGCAGCTTGGCGAGCTTCTCGATCAGCTCGAAGTTGTCGGAGTCGCCGAGGCCGCGGCCACCGGAGACGACGACCTCGGCCTCGTCGAGCTTGGGACCCGAGGTCTCCTCGACGTGCACCGCGGTGACCTTGGCGCCACCGGTGGCACCGAGATCGGGCACCGGTGCAGCGACGACCTCGGCCGCGCCGCCGGCGCCACCCTCGGCCGCGAAGCTCTTCGGGCGGAACGCCGCCAGGAAGGGCTTCTCGCCGGTGAAGGTGGAGTTGACCAGCTTGGTGCCGCCGAAGACCGGCGTCTGCACCGTCACGCTGTCGCCGTCGACGGTGACCTGCGTGGAGTTGGTGAGCACGGTGCGGTCGAGCTTGACCGACAGGCGGCTCATCACGTCGCGACCGCTGTAGTTCTGCGGGAACATGATCAGGTCGGGGCTGTCGCCGCCGTCGATCACGGCCTTCATCGCCGAGGCGACGGCGACGCCGGGCAGGTTGCCCGCGAGGTCGCCGGTGGCGTACACCTTCGCCGCGCCGTGATCGCCCAGCGCGCCCTCGGCACCGGCCACGTCACCGGCGACGAACGCCGTGACGGAACCGCCGAGGGAACGGGCCTTGGTGAGGAGCTCGAGCGTGCCGGTGGTCGGCGCGCCGTCCGCGACCTGCGCGAACACCCAGATGTTGTCGATACCCATCGTCGTCCTCCTCAGGTGACCTTCAGGTTGTCGAGGAACTCGACGATCTTGTTGAACATCTCACCGTCGTCCTCGATGATCTCGCCGGCCTCGCGGGCGGGCGCATCCTCGACGGAGGTGATCGACTGGCCCCAGTCGGAGACCTCGACGCCGAGATCGGCGACGGTGACTTCCTCGACGGGCTTCGACTTGGCGGCCATGATGCCCTTGAAGCTCGGGTAGCGGGGCTCGACGACGCCGGCGGTGACCGACACCACGGCGGGCAGCGAGCACTCGACCTCGTCGTAGCCGGCCTCGGTCTGACGCTCGACCTTGGCGGTGCCGTCGGCGACCGCGATCGACTTGGCGAACGTGACCGACGGGAGACCGAGGACCTCGGCCATCTGCTCGGGCACGGTGCCCGTGTAGCCATCGGAGCTCTCGGTGCCGGCGATGATCAGGTCGGCCTCCCCGAGCTTCTTGCTGGCGGCGGCGAGCACCTTGGCGGTGCTCAGCGCGTCGGCGCCGGCGAGCGCCGGGTCGGACACCAGCACGGCCTTGGCGGCGCCCATCGCGAGTGCGGTGCGCAGACCGGACACCTCGCCGTTCGGGGCCATCGAGACCAGGCTGACGTCGCCTCCGCCCGCAGCATCGACGAGCTGCAGCGCCATCTCGACGCCATAGCTGTCGGACTCATCGAGGATGAGCTTGCCGTCGCGCTTCAGCGTGTTGGACGAGGGATCCAGCTCGCCCGGCAGCGCCGGGTCGGGGATCTGTTTCACGCACACGATCACGTTCATACGGTCGGCCAACCTACCGCCGGGTAGTTGGATTGCTACGGTCGACCGTGCCGTGAAGATCCTCCTCGTCGTCAACTCCTTCGCCTCCTCGGTGACGGCGCGCAACACCGTGGTGGTGCACCGCAGGCTGAGTCGCGGCCACGACGTGGAGGTGCTCGAGACCAACCGGCGGGGCCACGCCACGCTCTTCGCGCAAGACGCGGCACGGCGCGGCGTCGACGTCGTGATCGGCTACGGCGGCGACGGGACGCTCAACGAGGTGGCCACCGGCATCGCCGGCACCGGCGCCGCCCTCGGCGTGCTGCCGGGAGGTTCGACGAACGTGTTCGCCCGGACGCTCGGGATGCCGAACGACCCGGTGGAGGCGACCGAGCAACTGGCGAACGGGATCGACGCCGCCGACATCCGCCCGATCGGCCTCGGTCAGGTCAACGGGCGGTACTTCTGCTTCCACACCGGCATCGGCTTCGACGCGGCGGTCGTCGAGCGCGTCGAGCGGCACGGCTCGATGAAGCGGTGGATGGGACACCCGCTGTTCATCTACTCCGGGCTGGCGACCTGGCTCACCGGGTACGACCGGCACGTGCCGCACTTCCGGCTGCACGGCGACGGCGGGCCCGGCACCGTCGAGGGCTACTTCTCGATCGTGCTCAACACCAACCCGTACACCTACCTCGGCAACCGGCCGCTCGACCTCTCCCCCGCGGCGACGCTCGACCGGGCACTGGTCGTGATCACCTTCACCACGATGAACGCCGGGGCGATCCTCGGCTCGCTCGCCGGCGCGCTGCGCGGCGGCGGCGTGAAGCCGGCCGACCACCTCGACGTGCGCGTCGACGTCGCCAAGCTCGTGGTCGAGCACGACGAGCCGTTCCCCTACCAGGTCGACGGCGACGCGCTGGGCGACACCCGGCGCCTCGAGTTCGCCCATGTGCCCGACGCCGTGAACCTCGTGTTCCCGCACGCGACCCCGGCGGACGGCGGAGCGGTCAGCGCGACCGCCCCCACCGCGGGTTGATCGCTGCGCCGGCTCGCCCCAGCGCGGCGAGCGCGGCATCGGGCACGTCGGTGCAGACGCCATCGACGCCGATCGTCGCCAGTTCCCGGATGCGGTCCGGGTCGTTGCACGTCCAGGTGTTGACGAGCAGGCCCCGGTCGTGACACCGCGTCACGCCCTCGGTCGTGAGCGTGCCGTCGAACGGGTGCAGCGCCAGGTGTCCCCGGCGGGCGATCCGGTCGAGCTTGTCGACGTCGACGACGTCGGCGCACAACGCGGCGGTGGCGATCGCCGGATCGAGCTGGCGACACGCGTCGATCGTCGGCCACGAGAACGAGGAGATCAGGAACCGCTCGAGCCCGATCCCCGACGCATGGAGCGCCTCGATCGTCGGCGCCACCACGCCCAGATCGGTCGAGGGCGACCGTTGCGGCGTCGGCTGCACCGGTTCGTTCTTGATCTCGACGTTGACCAGCATCCGGGTCCCACACGCATCGAGGATCGTCGCCAG
The DNA here is from genome assembly GCA_964350535.1 of uncultured Ilumatobacteraceae bacterium. Lineage (GTDB taxonomy): Bacteria > Actinomycetota > Acidimicrobiia > Acidimicrobiales > Ilumatobacteraceae > CAYGLH01. The sequence continues at coordinate 5,494 of CAYGLH010000057.1, read as the reverse complement.
GTCCGGGAGCGCGGCGACGACGGCCGTGTCGGCAGGCAGCGGGTCGTGGGCGACCACGAGCCGCCCGTCGGCGGCCAGTCGCACGTCGAGCTCGACGCCGTCGGCGCCCATCTCGTCGGCGAGCCGGAACGCCTCGACCGTGTTCTCCGGCGCCGCAGCGGACGCTCCTCGATGGGCGATGACCAGCACCGGGCGAGTATGTCGCGCCCGGCGCGCCGACGCCCGCGATTACATGACAGATTCGTTACGCCTCGAATCGCGAGCGGCACGTCCTTGTGATCGCGCACACTTGCGCCTATCTTGTCGGCGGCCGATCAGCCGGTCAGACGGCTCATCTGCCCCGCCAGACCTTCCGGCGCCCACGCCGACGAAACCCCCCGAGGAGCACGAACGTGTCGATCCTTGCCTCCAGCCTCGCACTCGGAGCCGCCGACTACGAGTGGCGAGACGTCGCCCTCTGTCGTGACACCGACCCCGGCCTGTTCTTCCCGGTGGGAACGACGGGCCTCGCGTTGGAGCAGATCGATCGGGCGAAAGAGGTCTGTGCCGAGTGCGACGCCTCCAGCGACTGCCTCGACTTCGCGCTCGACACCAACCAGGACTCGGGCATCTGGGGCGGCCTCACCGAGGAAGAGCGCCGCGTCATCCGACGCAAGCGGGTCGCAGCGGCCCGCGCCGCACGCGCCGCCGGCTGAGCGGCGCTTGGCGATCTCGCCGTACCTCCGCCGGCTCAGGGGGCGTCTCGGCTCCGATCTGCTCCTCCTGCCCGCCGTCTGCGTGCTGATCTGGGACGACGACGGACGGCTGCTGCTGATGCGTTCGACCGACACGGGCCGCTGGCAGACGATCGGCGGCATGATCGACCCCGACGAGGCGCCGACGGAGGCCGCGCTGCGGGAGGCGAAGGAGGAGTCGGGGCTCACGGTCCGCCTGCAGGGCTTGCGCACGGCGCTCGGCGGCCCCGGCTACCGGGTGCAGTACCCGAACGGCGATCTGTGCTCGTACGTGTCGGTCGTGTATGACGCCGTGGTCGTCGCGGGCGAGTTGGCCGGCGACGACGAAGTCGCCGAGCTGCGCTGGTTCCGCCCCGGCGAGATCGCCGCACTCGACCTCGACCCGCTGAACCGACACCTGCTCCACGACATCGGCGTCATCGACGCCGAGCCGGGCCCGTCGGCCCGCGCGACCCGCCTGCGCTGAGCTCGTCCGATCTGATCTGATCTGATCTGGACCGGTCCGCACGGACCCGCCGGGCGCCGCCCCGGATCGTCGGCGTCCGGCCTACAGCTCGTCGTCGGTCGGCACCATCAGCTCGACGACGGTGCCCGACACGCCGTGCGACGTGTCGAGGCCCGCGGAGCTGAGATCGTCGGCCGTGGCCGCACGCATCGTGATCCGACCGTTCAGCTCGGTGGTGACGAGCGTCCGCACGATCGACAAGCCGAGCCCGGTGGCCGTGTCCAGGTCGAACGCGTGGTCAACCCCTCGCCCGTCGTCGATCACCGTGATGTCCACCTCGTCGTCGCGATGGGCGAGCCGGACCATGACGGACCCGCCACGACTCCCCTCGGGGAAGCCGTGGTCGACGGCGTTCTGCAACAGTTCGGTGAGCACCACCGACACCGGCGTGGCGATGTTCGCTGGGATCCGCCCGCCGTCGCCGCTGACGGAGAACCGCACCGGACGATCGGGCGACTGCAACCCCTCCTCGGCGAGACGGAGCAGCGGACGGACGATCTCGAGGAAGGCGATGTCCTCGCCCGGCTCGCGGGAGAGCGACTCGTGGACCAGGGCGATCGTGCGGATCCGGCGCACGGACTCGGACACCGCGGCCTTCGCCTCGGGGTTGGTGAGCCGACGCGCTTGCAGCCGGAGCAGGGACGAGATCGTCTGCAGGTTGTTCTTGACCCGGTGGTGGATCTCGCGGATCGTGGCGTCCTTCGACAGCAGCAGACGGTCGCGCTTGCGCAGCTCCGTGACGTCGCGCACCAGCAGCAGCCCACCCTTGACCGTGGTGGTGTGCTCCGACTCGCGCACGAGGATCGGCACGCACCGGCACAGCAACGTGACATCGGCCCCCTGCTCGAACTCCTCGATGATCGGCTCGCGGCGCTCGAACGCCTGGCGGACCGGGCCGTCGTGGAACCCCAGCTCGGCGAGGCGCATGCCGACCGGGTTGGCCTGGATGCCCACCCGGTGCAGGGCCGAGTTGGCGTTCGGTGACACGTAGTCGACGCTGCCGTCGTCGTCGAGCAGCAGCACGCCGTCGCCGACCCGCGGGGCGGAGCTGGAGTCGGCGACACGTCCCGGGAACGGGAACGTGCCCTCCTCGATCATCCTGGCGAACTTCTCGAACATCATCGAGTAGTTGCGTTCCAGCTCGCCGAGCGGCCGCCCGGCGCGGACCTCCCACTCCTTCGAGAGCACGGCGATGATCCGACCGCGGCAGCGCACCGGGATCGCCATCATCCGGGCGATCGTGTCGGCGCCGTCGGACTGGATCTCGCCCTGTACCCGTTGACCACCGTTGAGCGCCTGGTCGAGGAGGGCCGAGCCCTCGACATCGGCCCAGGTCCCGACGTAGTCCGTCGGGTACATCGTCTGATTGGTGGCCGGTCGCACCTGGTCGACGATCAACCACTTGCCCGACGGCGAACGCACGTAGAGCAGGAGGTCGGCGAAGCACAAGTCCGCCAGGAACGCCCATTCCGCCGCCAGTCGGTTGAGATGATCGACGTCCTCACGCTCGAGGAGAGAGTGCTCGCGGGAGAGATCTGCGAGTGAGGTCATCACCTACGAGTCTGCCTCATCCTGCGCTCGTCAGGCGGCACCTCGAAGGTGTTTCGCCAGGCGGCCCAGTCCAGCGAGGTCGTGGATGTCGCCCGACATCCACGGAACGCTGACGAGCTCCGGTGTCAGCGGGGCCAACAAGGCGCGCCGTTCGGCTTCGCGGGCGGCGACGACGGCGAGATCGTCGTAGCTGTCGGCGATCGTCTCCAGCGTGGTGCGCACCACCCGCGACTTCGACGCCACGCCCTTGGTCGGGGCGCTGGCGGCGTGTGCCGCGACCAGCTCCTCCGTGACCGCCGCCGAGAGCGGACCGGCGCGATCGTGCAGCTCCGCCGCCACGGTCGCGACGTCGTCACCGGCGAGACCCTCGGGGAGCACGCGGTTGGCGACGATCGCCCCGAGCGCCATCCGCCGGTCGTTGAGCTCGCGGGCCAGGAACACCGCCTCGTGGCTCGGCGCGTGCTCGAGGGTGGTGACCACGACGAAGGCGGTGCGCTGGTCGCCCAGCATCGCCTCCACCTCGCGGGCCCGGCGGACGAACCCGCGCTCCATCGTCTGGAAGAGGATGAAGAAGTCGGCGATGTCCTGCAGGAACCGTGCCCCGAGCACCCGATCGGCGACCTGGTAGAACGGCCGCGACGCCACGTTGAACAACCGCGACCGGTAGGGCACCGTGAGCCAGCGGAGCAGCCGGCTCCCGAAGAACTCGATCATGCGGCCCGGCGCGTCGAGGATCGACAGCGCGTTGCGCGACGGCGGCGTGTCGACGATCACGAGATCGAACTCGCCGGTGGCGTGGAGGTCGTGCAGCTTCTCCATCGCCAGGTAGTCGTGGCTCTGCACGAACCGCGACGTGAGGTTGCGGTACAACGGGTTCGCCAGCACCGCATCGCGCGTCGCCGCGTCGGGCGCGTGACGTTCGACGAGCTCGTTCCAGCCGGCGGCCGTGTCGAGCATCGCGACGTGCAGCTCGCCGCGCGCTTTGGAGCCCGCCGCCTTCAGTTGGGCCCGGTCGATCTTCACGGGCGTGTTGCCGAACTCCTCCAACCCGAGCGCCGTCGCCAGTCGGCGCGCCGGGTCGACCGTCAGCACCAGCA
>CAYGLH010000057.1:0-1597 GCA_964350535.1 uncultured Ilumatobacteraceae bacterium | reverse complement strand
ATCGGCCCCGGCGGAAAACACCTTGCCCTCTCCCGTCAGCACCAGCACGCGCGCCGGCTCGCGGTGGACCGCAGCGAGGCCCATCGCCGCCGCCACGGTGGTCTTGCCGACGCCGCCCGATCCCGCGACGAGGATCATCTCGCGGCTGGCCAGGAGCGCCCGGAGGTCGCTCACCGCCGGCCTCCGGTGGACCTGGTCGGGCGCGAGCTCGTCGAGGGCGACGTACTCGAGGGGTCGGGCAACTGCGCCCCGAGCAGTTCGGCGATCACGCTCACGGTGCGCGGTCCGAGGGCCCGGGCGGCGAACTGCTCGGGCACGCGGTAGAGCGGGAGATCGCCCAGGTCGTTCGCCGCGGCCCACGCCTCCAGCCGCTCGATGTGGCCGACCCCGTTGACCCGGCGCGTCTCGGCGAGCTGGGTGGCGTCGAGCACGGGTTCGACCGCCGGTCCGCGCTCGTCGACCAGGCGCCCTCGCACCACCTCGAGATCGTCGACCACGGCGGCCTGCTTCTTCGTGAACCGCTTCGGCAGCACACGGTTGGCGACGATCGCGCACGGGTGGGCGCCGCTCTCCTCGCGCAGCCGGCCGAGCAGGTCGATCGTCTCGGTGACCGGCGTCTCCTCGGGCGTCGTGACGACGGCGACCCCGGTCCGTCGCGGGTCTTCGAGGATGTCGAGCATCCACTGGGTCTGGTCGCGCACGAGGCCGACCTTGACGAGCTCGGCGATCACCTTCGGCGCGCCGACCTGGCTGACGACATGCCCCGTCGACTCGGCGTCGACGACGACCAGGTCGTAGTGCCGGGCGCGCACCTCGTAGCACAGCTTGCCGACGCCGAGGATCTCCTTCACACCGGGCGCGGCGTCGGCGACGAAGTCGAACGTCGAGGCGAGCGGGCCCAGCCGCCCGATCAACGGGATCTTCACGTACAGCCGCAGGTACTCGCGCAGGCTGTCCTCGGTGTTCATCGCCATCGCGTGCAGCCGGGGCTCGACCTGCGACGGCTCGAACGCCAGCTCGCCCACGTCGTAGGCAGCGGCCAGGGCGCCCTTCGCGTCCATCTCGCAGACGAGGGTGGTGAGCCCGCGGCGAGCGGCGATCTCGCCGATCGCCGCCGCGATGGTGGTCTTGCCGACGCCGCCCTTCCCCGTCACCCACACCAGGGACAGGTCGAGCAGCGGCGGTGTCACGATCAGCTACCGAAGTGCGAGGGTGCGAACGCCGGCCGGCGAGCGGCGATCAGCGGCGTGCTGGGCCGGGGAACGCAACGACGACGTCACTTCGCTCGCCGTTCAGCCGCCGAAACCGATCGGGCGGTCGCTCTCGGCGCCCAGCTCCACGTAGGCCAGCTTCGCCGCCGGGATGCCGACGTCCTTGCCGCGCTTGTCGGTGACCCACAGCACGTCGATGGCCCCAGCCAGCGCCGCCTCGACCTGCGACTTGAGATCGTCACGGTTCGTGTCGTCGGCCAGTTCGATCGACAGCTCGCGGGGGGATTGGGTCACTCCGATGCGTACGTCCACGCCGCGCAGGCTAGCGGTGGCACGAGCCTCCGATCTTTGCGGGTCACATCCGGGGCCCACCACCCTCGATCCGA
>CAYGLH010000056.1:0-14234 GCA_964350535.1 uncultured Ilumatobacteraceae bacterium | reverse complement strand
CGGGTCGGGCTGCACCCCGGCGTCACCGACGTCACGATCACCTGGGGCGAGATGAACGCCGACGAACGCTCCGAGGTCATGACCAAGGCCCGGTGGAACGCCCGCGGCAACGCACCCGACACCGAGATCCCGCTCACCTGCCAGGTGCTGGCCATCGGCAGCGGCAAGGGCGGCGTCGGCAAGAGTTCGGTCACCGTCAACCTGGCCGCCGCGCTCGCCGCCGCCGGCCACACCGTCGGTGTGCTCGACGCCGACATCTGGGGCTTCTCCGTGCCCCGCCTGCTCGGGATCAGCGACCGGATGGAGGCCGAGGCGGTGGAGGGCTCCGACCGCCCGCTGATCATCCCCAACGAGCGGACGATCGGCGACGGCGTGCTGAAGGTGGTCTCCACCGGGTTCCTCGTCGACGAGGACACGGCACTCATGTGGCGCGGCCTGATGCTCACCAAGGCGGTCGAACAGTTCCTCCGCGACGTCCGCTGGGGCGATCTCGACTACCTGCTGATCGACATGCCGCCCGGCACCGGCGACGTGCAGATGGGCCTCGCCCGGATGCTGCCGCACACGGACCTGCTCGTGGTCACCACGCCGGCCCTCGCCGCGCAGAAGGTCGCCCAGCGGGCCGCCGACATGGCCCGCAGGAGCTTCCTCCAGGTGCTCGGCGTGATCGAGAACATGTCGGCGTTCGAGTGTGAGCACGGCGAGCGGTACGCGCTGTTCGGCGAGGGTGGCGGCGCCGCGCTGGCGGCGGCGATCGACGCGCCGCTGCTCGGCGAGATCCCGCTCGAACCGTCCGTGGCGTCGGGTGGTGACGCCGGCGACCCGGTGGCCATCGCCGGCGTCGGCCCGGCCGCCGAGGCGTTCCGCTCGATCGTCGAACAGATCGTCACCGAGGTCGCCCCGCCACGGTCGGCCGACGACGTCGACATGGCCGGCTGCACCGCCCGCCTCTTCGACACCGTCAACGCCGCCCTCGACCAGCTCGACGCCCAACCTGTCACCAAGGTGTCAGACCCCGAAGTAACAGGTCACAGGTCGTCGTAGTCGGCGTCGCCGGGCATGGCGATGCCGACCATGTTGCCGTCCGCGTCGTAGCGCAGCTTCGGCAGGATGGTCGGCGGATCGACCACCGCCTCACCGGCCGCCATCGCTTCGGCGGCGGTGGCGTGCGGGAGCAGGAAGCGCAGGTTGGCGACCGTCGGCGGCATCATCATCAGCTCGCCCGCATCGGCCCGCTCGAGCGCCTCTGACGGGCGGATCCACACGCTGTCGACCGTCTCCTTGTCGTCGTGCAGCGGTTCCTGGTCCGGCGGCGCCTCGGTGAGGAAGAAGCGGGTGTCGAACCGACGTTGACCCTCACCCTTGGGGGTGATCCAGTGATCGACGTAGTGCACGTCGGTGAGGTCGAGGACGAGGTCGTCGCGAGCGCACAGCTGGGCGAGCGAGAGCGTGCCGTCGTGGACGGCGTGCCGGTCGTCGTTGCGCAGCTCCAGCGGCCCGCCGTCGCGCCGCTCGGCGAGCAGCACACCCGCCTCCTCGAAGCACTCCCGCACGGCGGCGAGCCAGAACGCCAGGCCGCCGTCGTCGACCCCCAGCTGCTGCGAGGCGGCCTCGTCGTCGAGCCCACGGCAGAACGGTTCGATGTCGTCGGCGGCGTCGGCGCCATCGACCTTGCCGCCGGGGAACACGTACATCCCGGCGCCGAACACCGCCCGGCCCGTCCGCCGCATCATGAACACCTCGATGCCGGCCCGGCCCTCCGGGGCATCGCGCACCAACATCACGGTGGCGGCGGGGCGGATCGGGACGTCGTCCGGGTGGAGCAGTTCAGTCATTGACCGGCGACGGTACCTGGTCGCCGGTCTCCGAGTCCGCCCCGAGCTGAGCACCCGTTCCGTTGTCGTCGTCGCGCCGCAGGACGACGAACAGGATCGCCGCCACGACGATGCCGGTGAGCACGAGCCCGACGACCTGCCAGTTGTCGTTGAGGAACTGGGTGGCCTCGGCCTGCTGCTCGAAGGCCCAGTCCGTGATCGGGTCGCCCTCCTCGCGCACGTCGACCCAGTAGAAGTACCAGAGGAGGTACATCCCCGACAGGATGACGAAGGCGGCGGCGATGCGGTCGACGTACTGCAGACCGTTGCGCAGGAACTTCAAGAGCCCGGTGTTGGCGAACGCCAGCGACACGGTGAGGGCGCTGACCACGAGCGCCATGCCGGCGCCGTAGGCGAGTGTGTTCCCGACGCCCTCGACGATGCCGTCGCGGGCGGTGGTGCTGAACACGGTGGCCATGAACAGCCCGATCGTGCAGCCGATCGACGCCACCGCGTAGGCGATGCCGTAGACGAACATCGCCCGGATCGTGGTGTCCTTCTCGCCGGTGCGCACCTGCGGGGTCATGAAGGGCAGCTTGTAGCCGAACAGCATGGCGATGCCGAGCACGAGCAGCGCCGCGCCGATGAAGCCCGTGGCGTACTTGGCGTTCTCGTTGATCCAGGTGGTGAAGTTGTAGGCGATCACACCGGCGACGAGGAACACCGAGAGGAAGCCGGTGGACACCGCCGCGCTGACGAGCAGCGCCCGGCGCAGCGAGGCCCGCTGACTGCCCGCCATGCCGCCCGAGATGCCGAGGAAGTACATGAGGTAGGTCGGCAGCAGGATGAACCCACACGGGTTCACCGAGGCCACCATCCCACGGATGAACGACAGGCTCATGGCGCCGTCCTCATGCGGCGTCGGCCTCGAGCAGTGCGTCGACCTTCTCGCGGAGCTGGTCGGCGTCGAGCACGCCCGTCTGCTCGACGATCGTGCCGTCGGAGGCGACGAACAGCGTCACGGGGAACGACACGGCACCGATCCCGTCGGTGAGCTCGGCGTAGTAGTCGCGGTACAACTCGTACTGCACGCCACGCTCGCCGGCGAACCGCTCCATCGCTTCGACGGTGTCGATCGTGTTGACCCCGATGAAGCGCACCTCGTCACCGCGTTCGGCGTGCACCTCGGCGAAGTCCGGCAGCTCCTTGGCACAGGGGGCGCACGTCGAGAACCAGAAGTTCATCACGAGCGGGCTCCCCACGAACGACGAGGTCTCGATCTCGTTGTCGTCGCCGTCGGTCAGCACCGCGGCGGGCAACACGTCGCCGGCGACCTCGTCGTTGGTCAACCCGTCGGTCGGATAGGTGACGACACCGCCCGCCGGGTCGGACAGCGTGGCATCGACGTCGTTGTCGCCGTCGTCGCCGAACACCTGCGCCCAGACGATCGCCCCGACGATGCTGACCACGACCGCGACCGCCAAGGAGACGACGAGGAGGCGGGGTCGGGCGATCTGCATGGCGTGGAAGGGTACTGAGCGGTCCCCGTACAGGTCGCTCGCGGACCCTTAAACGTTCCGGAACAGCCGATTCCGCGGCGCGGACCGCGGCCCACCCGCCGGCGCTCCCCGGTGGGGGAAGCGGGGAACGCCGGCGGAGATCACACCGCCACGCCGACCGGGCCCATCTCGTCGTAGACGACCTCGGGGCGCGGGTGCTTGGGCGGCCGGCCGCTCGGGCGCTTGTTGGCGATGATGCGGCCACCGGAGAGGAGCTCGCCGCCCCAGACGCCCCACGGCTCCTGGCGCTCGAGGGCCCCTTCGAGGCACGACGCCTGCAGCGGGCACAGCGAGCACATCGCCTTGGCACGGGCGATGTCGGCGATGTGGTCCGAGAAGAACAGGCCGGTCAACGTGCCGTGGCCGTCGGCGCAGCGGGCGCCGGGCACCGAGGCGGTCGGCTCGGCCGTGGCGTCGTCGTCCGCGTCGGGAGCGCCGACGAGGTCGACGGCTTCGTCGGGTTCGAGAAGTGCGATGGAGTGTTCCATGGGTCTGTCCTGGTGTGTGGTGTGGGTGGGGGATCTGGGGGTCTGGCAGAAACGGGGCGGAAAAGCAGAAAAGCCGCCGGGTTCAGAACCCGGCGGCCTCGGAGAGGTGATCTCGACGTGGTGGTTACGTCGATACCTCACGGGAGTCGCCGGGGGTGAGTCGCTTGACATGCGTCGTGCCCGAGCAGAGATTCACGGTCCATGCGGCAGCATCGATCCAGCGCGTCATGGCGTAGGGCGCGAAGGACTGCATCGATGGCATCGGCATGAACGGCATCTTGGTGCTCATCGGGCGTCCTTTCTGTGCGCGGCGGGTTGGTGCGAGGTTCTAGGCAATCAGAGTCCGGAGGGTCCCGTCAAGGGGGTTTCTCCGCGGGCCGGCAGATCCGCGTCGTCACCGTCGGCCGTCGACGACGCCGCCCGGTGCTTGCGCAGGCTCATCCACGCCCCCACAGCGAGGATCGCGACGCATCCGATCCCGACGACCAACCACATCAGCACACTCGTGCCGTCGGACGATGCCTCGCCGTAGTTGAACGAGATGGCACCGGCGAGGATGTGGCCGGCATCCGGCTCGGTCGTGAGGTAGCGGGCGATGTAGGTGCCCTTCTCGACCAGCGGGTCGAAGTGGACCTTGGCGGCGGTCTGGCTGACCCGCTCGGTCTCGGACGGCAGCACCACCTCGTCGGGGTCGAGCAGGGCGATCTCGACATCGTCGGCGATCCGCACACCGAACTCGATGAACACCTCGTCGATCGGCTCGTCGACCGTGCTTCCCGACTTCGGCACCGAGGACTCGACACCGCTGTGCGCCTGGGCGACGCCCGCCACGACGCCGAGCGCCGAGACGGTGACGAGCACGGGCAACAGCAAGCGACGCAGGCGCACGCCTCCATTCAATCGCGTCCGCTCCGTCACCGGCGATCGGGTCGCTGCGCTGGTGTGACGCACGTCTCACGGAGAAAACCGAAACGATCGCCGAGGTGCGCACTCTCCACATCCGATGACGAACACAGTGACCCTCGAAGCACCCACGCTGTTGTGGAGCGACATCATGCCGGACGGGCCGCGCAGCGCCGTGCTCGGTGACGACGAGGTCATCGGTTCGGGCTTCGCCCGTTGTTCGGACGGCAACGGCACGTTGAGCCACCTGTTCTTCTCCGAGGATCAGGTGGAGTTGGCCCGAGCGAAGGCGATCTGTGGTCGTTGCGGCCTCCGTGAACGGTGCCTGAACGGCGCCGTCGAACGGCGGGAACCCTATGGGGTATGGGGTGGCATGCTCGTCCTCGACGGGGTGCCGGTGGAGATGAAGCGCGGCAGGGGGCGGCCGCCGAAGCATCCTCGACCGGTCCTCGTCGTGGACGAGGTGCCGATGCCACCGGACCTCGTGGCCTGAACCTGTTACATCGGGGTCTGACCCCGTGGTGACAGGTGGCGGCTACAGCTCGATGAGGATCTTGCCGACGTTGGCGTTGGACTCCATGTGGCGGTGGGCGTCGGCGATCGCGTCGAACATGTAGCACGAGTCGACCACCGGCTCGAGCGCTCCGGTCTCGAACAGCGGGAGGACCTCCGCCGCGAAGCGCTGCGAGATGGCGATCTTGCGCTCGAGCGGCCGGGAGCGCAGCGTCGTGCCGATCCACGTGATGCGCTTGGTCAGCAGCAGGCCGATGTTGATCGGAGCACCGCCACCACCCATCAGGCCGACCTGCACGATGGTGCCGTCGGTGGTGGCCGCCTTCAGGTTCCGCTCGGCCTCGTCGCCGCCGATCACGTCGAGCACGACGTCGACCCCGCCGGGCACCGCGCTGCGCAGTGCCGCCAGCCAGTCGGCGGGCGACCGCTCGAGCACGAGGTCGGCGCCGAGCTCGCGGCACCGCTCGGCCTTGCCGGCAGAGCAGGTGACCGCCACGCGCGCGCCGATCGCCTTGGCGATCTGGATCCCCGCGGTGCCGACGCCCGACGCCCCGGCGTGGATCAGTGCCCACCGCCCGCTCGTGAGGCCACCCTGCACCACGAGGGCGTCCCAGGCGGTGAGGAACACCTCGGGGATCGCCGCCGCCTCGGCCGGGTCGACCGATGGGGGCACGGGCAACGCCTGTCGGGCGTGGGTGACGACGCGTTCGGCGTAGCAGCCGCCCGACTCGATGCCCATCACCCGGTCGCCGATCTCGAACTCGATGACGTCGGTGCCGACGGACTCGACGACGCCGGCGTACTCGAGCCCGGGGATCTCGAGCGACCGGTTGCGCGGGTCGTCGTACATCCCCATCCGCTGCAGCAGGTCGGCACGGTTCAGCGCCGTGTACTCGACGCGCACCACGATCTCGCCGGGGCCCGGCGTCGGGTCGTCGACGTCCTCGATGGTGAGGACCTCGGGTCCGCCGTGCTCGTGGAGCACCACTGCGCGCATGTCAGGCCTCCGCCCCGTTCGTGGCCGCCGCGCCGTCGTCGTCGCCCGGCTCGGACGGTGGGGTGGGCAGCACGACGTCGGCGGGCGATTTGAACACCAGGTCACGGTAGTAGCGCATCTCGGCGACCGACTCTCGGATGTCGTCGAGCGCCCGGTGCGAGCCGACCCCGCGCGGACGGCGCGAGTCGACGTCGGGATACCAGCGCTTGACCAGTTCCTTCACGCTCGACACGTCGACGCTGCGGTAGTGCAGGTGCTGCTCGATGTCGGGCAGGTACGCATCGAGGAAGCGGCGGTCGGTGCCGATCGAGTTGCCGCACAGCGGCACGCTGCGCGGTTCGGGCACGTGCTCCTTGATGAACTCGAGCGTCGCCGCGCCGGCTTCCTCCAGGCTGATCGTCGACGCCTTGATCGCCGGCAGCAGCCCCGATCGGGTGTGCATCTCCACGACGACGTCGTCCATGTCGGCCAGCGCCGCGTCGGGCTGGTGGATCACCAGGTCGGGACCCTCGGCCACGATCTCCAGGTCGTCGTCGGTGATCAGCGTGGCGATCTCGACGATCACGTCACTCGTGTGGTCGAGTCCGGTCATCTCCAGGTCCATCCAGACGAGCATCCGGTCATGGTAGGCGCCCACCCAGCCGCGAGGATGAGGCGGTGAGCACGTATGCCGAGGTCGTCGGACGCGCCGATGTCACCGAGACGTTCGTGCGGCGCGGGCGGATCGGCGTGATGGCCTATCACGGCGGGTCGTTGGAGGTGCTGACCGACATCATCGCCACCGCCGCCGCCGAGCGGACGGGCGCGTCGTACTACGGCTTGGTGCAGACCGCCGACCCACCGGAGCACTTCCCGTCGATCTCGGCCGACCCGGAGCGCAGCGCCGAGCTGGCCGCGTTCGTCGAGCACGTCGACGTGGTGATCACGATCCACGGCTTCGGACGGCCGACGATGATGTCCTCGCTGCTGCTCGGCGGCACGAACCGCGAGTTGGCGGTGCACCTCGCCGGGCCCCTGCGCACGGCGCTCCCGGCGTACGACATCGTGACCGAGATCGACGCCATCCCCCGCCCCCTGCGCGGCCTCCACCCACGCAACCCCGTCAACCTGCCGCGCGACGGCGGCGTCCAGATCGAGCTGCCGCCCCGCGTGCGCGGGCTCTCACCGCTGTGGTGGGACTGGGAGGGCGAGGGCCTCACGCCCCACACCGAGGCGCTGATCGACGGCCTCGTCGCCGGGATCAGCAGCTGGGACTGAACCCGCTCAGGGCAATCGCACCTCGACGACGCCGCCCGGCCCGTCGCCGATGCGGATCGTGCCACCGTGGGCGGTCACGATCCCGCGGGCGATCGCCAGACCGAGGCCGGCGGTGCCGGTGCGCTTGTCGCGCGCCGGGTCCGCCCGGGTGAACGGTTCGAAAGCGCGGTCGCGGAAGTCGGGCGGGAAGCCGTCGCCGGCGTCGCTCACCCGGAGCAGCGCCGCGCCGTCACGCCGCTCCACGGCGACGTGCACGTCCGAGCCGGCCGGGGCGTACCGGATGGCGTTCTCGACGAGGTTGCGGATCACCCGCCCGACCTGGGCGGGGTCGGCCGTGACCGTGACCCGATCGACGACGTCGAGCACGAGGTGCACGGGGACGGACTCGGCGAGTGGGCGCATCGTCTCCAGCGACTCGTCGGCGAGCTCGGTGAGGTCGACCGCGACCCGCCGCATCTCGAGGGTCCCGCTGACGAGCCGCGTGTGCAATTGCAGGTCGTCCACCAGGGCGGCGAGCGCCTTCACCTGCTGCTCCATCCCGGTCAGGTAGCGGTCCGGGTCGGCGGCGACGCCGTCGCGGATCGCCTCGACCGAGGCGCGCATCGCGGCGAGCGGGGTGCGCAGGTCGTGGGAGATCGACGAGAGCATCATCGTGCGCTCGCGCTCGATGGCGTCGAGCCGCTCGACCATCAGGTCGAACATCGCCGCCGCCTCGCCGAGCTCGTCCCGGCGGACCACGCCGCTGCGCGCCGTCAGGTCGCCGTCGGCGACGCGCATCGCGGCGTCGCAGAGACGGGTGGCGTCGCGGGCGACGGGACGGGCGATCAACAAGGCGACGAGCGCTGCGGCGAGCACTGCGGGGACGAGCACCCACATCAGCAGCCCGAGGTCGTGCTCGTTGATGAACATCGCCTGGGCGGCGACGACGATCATCATCACGGCCACCGCCAGGACTGCCAGCGTGGCGATCACGAACCGCATGCCGAGCCGCGACACGCCGTGGGGCCGACGCTCGGCACCTGCGGCGGCGAGCGCCGGGATCGCTCCCGGTGCCGTCGAGGCCGTCACGGTTCGAACCGATAGCCGACGCCCCACACCGTGCTGATCCAGCGCGGGTTCTCGGGGTCGACCTCGATCTTGTTGCGGATCCGCCGGACGTGGACGGTGACCGTTGCCGGGTCCTGCCAGTCGGGCGACGACTGCCAGACCGACTCCAAGAGCTCGGCGCGGGAGAACACCTGTCGGGGCGAGGCGGCGAGGAACGCGAGCACCTTGAACTCCTTCGGCGTCATCTCGACCAGTTCACCGTCGAGGGTCACCTCGCGGCTCAGCGGATCGATCCGCAGACCGTCGTAGACGAGCGGGGCCGGGGCGGCGGTCTGACGCCCGTTGGTCCGACGCAGCACCCCGTTGACGCGCGCCGCGAGCTCGCGCGGCGAGAAGGGCTTGACCACGTAGTCGTCGGCGCCCAGTTCGAGGCCGGCGACCCGGTCGCTCTCTTCGGCGCGGGCGGTGAGCATGATCACCGGGATGTCGCTGCCGGCGCGCACGCGACGGAGGATGTCGAGTCCGTTGACGCCCGGGAGCATCATGTCGAGGACGACGAGATCGGGTGGTTCCGACTCGAGCAGCTCGAGTGCAGTGGGCCCGTCGGCCGCCTCGAACACGGCGTGCCCGTCGCGACGCAGGTAGCCGGCGACCACCTCGCGCACCGTGGGCTCGTCGTCCACGACGAGGACGCGCGTCCCCGAGTTGCCGACCGTGGTCATGCCACCAGCCTCGCCGCTCCGCCGCGGCCCATCAACCCTCGGGCGCGCAGTTTCGTCTTCGTTACGGTGCGAGGCGGCGGATCGACCAGCGGTCGCCCTCGCGCCGGTACTGGATCCGATCGTGCAGGCGGCTCGGGCGACCTTGCCAGAACTCCCACGACACCGGGGTGAGCCGCCAGCCTCCCCAGTGCTCGGGACGCGGCACCAGCCCGTCGGCGAACTGTTCGTCGAAGACGATGACCCGCTCCTCCAGCTGCCGGCGCGTGTCGAGCGGTTCGCTCTGATCCGACGCCCAGGCGCCCAGCTGGCTGCCGCGCGGGCGGCCGGCGAAGTAGGCGTCGCTCTCCTCCGGGGAGACGCGCTCGACCGAGCCGCGCAGACGAACCTGACGGTGCAGGTCGAGCCAGGCGAAGGTGCCGGAGGCGACCGGGGCAGCGTCGAGCTGGCGGCTCTTGGCGCTGCGGTAGTTGGTGTAGAACACCAGACCCTGCTCGTCGGCGCCGCGGGTGAGGACGACCCGGGCATCGGGGATCCCGTCGAGACCGATCGTCGACACGACCATCGCGTGGGCCTCGGCGACGCCGGCCTCCCACGCCTCGGTCTGCCAGGCGAGCCATTGCGCCACGGGATCGGGGTCGACGTCGTCGACGTCGAGCCCGGCGGTCTCGTACTGCGTGCGCCGCGAACGCAAGAGCGTGATGCGCTCGTCGTCGGGGTCGACCGGGTCGTCGATGTCGGTCATGCGAGGGCCTCGGCGAGTCAGCCGGCGGGGGCCTCGATGCGCTCGATCCCGCGCATGTACGGGCGCAGGACGTCGGGCACGGTGACCGACCCGTCGACGTTGCGGTAGTTCTCGATGATCGCCGCCCACACGCGTGGGACGGCGAGGGCCGAGCCGTTGAGCGTGTGGGCGTACTCGGTGCCCTTCATCGGCGTGCCGTTGTCGTCGTGGCGGCGGAAGCGGATGCCCGCCCGACGCGCCTGGTAGTCGCCGAGCCAGCTGATCGAGCTGACCTCGAGCCACGCATCGGCACCCGGCGCGTAGACCTCGAGGTCGTAGCTGCGGTAGTGGCTCTGGCCCATGTCGCCGGCGCAGATCTCGATGATCCGGTACGGCAGCTCGAGGCCGGCGACGGCGCGCTCGGCGCGGGCGACCATGTCGTCGAGGAGGCCCGGCGCCTGCTCGGGCGTGGCGTACGCCATCAGCTCGACCTTGTCGAACTCGTGCGAGCGGAGCATGCCCCTCGTGTCGCGGCCGGCGGCGCCGGACTCGCGCCGGAAGGACGGGCTGTAGGCCATCAGGCGGATCGGGAGCGTCCGGTCGTCGAGGATCTCGTCGGCGTAGATCGACGTGAGCGGCGCCTCGGCGGTGGGGCTGCACCACAGCCCGTCGCGCTCGATGGCGTAGGCGTCGTCGGCGAACTTCGGCAGCTGGCCCGTGGCGGTGAGCGTGGCCGTGCTGACGAGCGACGGGGCGCGCACCTCCTCGTGGACGTCGGCGTTGAGGTCGAGCCCGTACTGGCACAGCGCCCGGGCGAGCGTGGCGCCGGCGCCGCGCTGCATGGTGAACATCGCACCGGCGATCTTCACCGCCCGTTCGCCGTCGAGGATCCCGAGCGCCTCGGCGGTCTCCCAGTGGGGGACGCGCTGATGGTCGGGGTAGGTGGCGTGGGTGGCGATCGGACCCTTCACCACCGGGTTGTCCGCGTCGCTGGCACCGTCGGGAGCATCGGGGTGCGGTGTGTTCGGGATGCCGAGCAACAGCTCGTGCAGCGCCGCTTGCACCTGGTCGTGCTCGGCGGCCAGCGCCTTCTCCTGCTCGCCGAGCTGGCGGCTCTCGGCCTGGAGCGCCTCCGCGGCGTCGATGTCGCCGTCGCGTCGGAGCTTCCCGACGTCCTTGCTGAGCGAGTTGACCTTGGCACGGATCCCGTCGCGCTCCTGCGTGATGTCGCGCAGCCGGACGTCGAGGCGCGCCGCGTGCTCGAGGTCGTCGATCACCTTCGGTCGGTGACGGCGCCGGAGCGCGTCGCGCACGCCATCGAGGTCGGTCCGCAACAACCGCTGATCTAGCACGTTGGCGAGGGTAGCGGGCAGATCGACGACGTTCGGCGGGAGTTGATGTCGCGCTGCGAGGGATCGGAGCGCCGGCGAGCGACCGGCTACTTGCGGCTTGCGTGGCCGGGGGACGCTGGTCGCGTTTGGGCGAACTCGCGGTCGACGTCGGCCGTGGTGAGCGTGACCTCGTCGTTGCCGGTGATCTCGGCGTCGGGGATCGCGTCGCGCCGTCGGCGGTAGTTGTGCTCGGAGGAGTAGTCGGCGGCGAAGCGGCGGAAGAAGAAGTACACGACGAGCGTCCACAGGAAGATCCCGCCGCCGAGCTTCATGATCGCCCCGGCGATCTGCTGGTCGTCGGTGACGCTGAGCCCCCACGCCCGGACCGGGACGTCGTAGGCGTGGTACACGGTGCCCTCGGCGAAGGTCAGCCAGGCCGCGGGAACCGTGGGCACCACGGACTGCAGGAAGAGGTAGATGCACTTGCCGAGCGGGGACATGTGCAGCTCGGGGAGCGGGCCGACCACGGGCATCCACATGATCAGCGCCGCGATCACGACGACGAAGTGCACGCTGTAGTGCAAGGGACCGTTGTCGACCGACGCGTTGACGACGGTGGGAATGTGGCTGACGATGATCACCAGGTTGAAGATCACCCCGGCCACCACCGGCCGGGTCAACCAGCAGACCGCGCGGTAGAAGCCTCCGTCGCCGATCAGCACCCGCATCAGCCATGCGGGTGTGGCCATCAGCACGAGCGGCGGCAAGAAGAAGCTCAGCATCATGTGCTGGACCATGTGGACCGAGTAGAGGTACTCCTCGCCGATGTCGTGCATCGGCCAGTCGCTGGCGATCCACAGCATCGCCATCGCCGCGATGAACGAGTAGATGTTGCCGCGCGTGACCACCGGGGTGCCCGCCGGCACCGCTCCCGGCCCGATCACCTTGACCATGTAGACGTACGCCGAGGTCAGGAAGGCCACGAGGATCCACACCTCGGGATGCCACTGGAACGTCCAGGGACTCGGATCGACGACCTGCGCGAACATCTCACCCAGAGCCTACGCCCGCGGGCCTGAGGTCAGCCAAAGCCCTCAGACGGACCGCAGTGGCGGGGGAACGCCGTGACGGCTACAGGTCGAAGAAGTGGAAGGTCGCGAGGGCCGCGGCGTACACACTGACGGCCAGGAACAGCCCGGAGTAGAACGCCCAGGTGAAGACCCGGTTGTCGAACTTCAGGTGCATGAAGAAGCTGACGACGGTCACGAACTTGATCGCCATCAGGATCAGCAGCACCGGGAGGAACAACGGTCCGATGTCGATGTAGCTGACCGCCACCTCGAGTCCGGTGATGATCGCCAACGCGATCGCGATCATCACGTACTGGCCATCGGTGGCACCGTGGCCGTGGTCGTCGCGTGCCGGATCGTCGTGCTCGTGGGCGAGCTCGATCTCGTGTTCGGTCGGGTGCGTGGTCTCTGCGCTCATGATCAGGCCGGGATGAGGTAGACGAGAGTGAAGATGATGATCCAGACGATGTCGACGAAGTGCCAGTACAGGCCGACCATCTCGACCGTCTCGGCTTTGCTCTTCGAGCGGAGCCGCCCGCGCATCGACATCCCCACCAGCGCCAGCAGCATGATGATGCCGACCGAGACGTGCGCCCCGTGGAAGCCGGTGAGCGTGTAGAAGCTCGACGAGAACAGGCTGGTGGTGTAGCCGAGTCCCTCGTTGTAGAAGGTGGTGAACTCGTAGACCTGACCGGCGATGAACAACCCGCCGAGGCAGGCCGTGACGATCAGCCACAGGTGGGTCCGGCGGTCGTCGCGCCGGCCGGCGGCGGCCACGGCGAGCACCATGGTGAGCGACGACATCAGCAGCACGAAGCTCGACGCCGACGTGAACGGGATGTCCCACAACTGGTCGGGGCCGAGGCCCTCGGAGTGCCGGTTGCGGTACAGCATGTAGGTGGAGATGAGCCCGCCGAACAGCAGGCACTCCGAGCCGAGGAACAGCCACATCGCCAGCTTGACGTTGGTGACGCCCATCGACGAGTGGTGGCCGACGTGACCCTCCTGGTCGTCGAACTCGCCGTCGTGCCCGTCGCCGGCGGTCGGCTCGGGCCCGGTCGGGGCCGGTGTGTCTTCGGGGACCTCGGTCGCACCGTCCGCGACCTGGGGCTCCTCTACGGTCGTGTCAGCCACTGACGGCCAGCTCCTTGCTCGGTTCGCCCCCGTCGCCGTCGGCGGGAGGGTCGAAGTCGGACGGTTCGGCATCGGGGTTCTCGAGCGCCAGGCCGAACATGGCGAGCACCGCGATGGCGGCGCCGATGAAGATCAACAGCGTGTTGTAGATCACGCCGTAGGCCATGACCGGCAGCGAGAACGCGAGCACGATCGGCCAGTACGACGGCGCCGGCAGGTGGATGTGGGCGTCGGCGTGGGCCTCTTCCTCGGCGAGCACCTCTTCGCCGGTGGCCACCATCTTGAAGTCGTGGTGGTCACCCTCGCCGACGTCCTCGTACTTGCGGTGGAAGTACTCGTCGAGGCTGTGCACGGTGGGCGTGCGGTCGAAGTTGTGCTCCTTCGGCGGGTTGGTGGTCATCCACTCCAGCGTGCGGGCGTCCCACGGGTCGAGCGGAGCCGGGTTCTTCCGGCTCTTGAAGGCGTTGACCAGGAACAGCGCGACACCGATGATCAGGATCACCGTGCCGACCGAGCTGACCTGGTTCCAGAACCCGAGGTTGAAGAACCCCTCGCCGGCGCGGTATTCGGTCCAGACGTACATCCGGCGCGGCTGGCCCTGCAGACCGATGATGTGCATCGGCCCGAACGTCATGTTCATGCCGATGATCGTGAGCCAGAAGTTCCACTTGCCCAGTC
>CAYGLH010000055.1:6307-14235 GCA_964350535.1 uncultured Ilumatobacteraceae bacterium | reverse complement strand
CCGCCGGCGCGGCGATCGTGATGATGGAGACGCTCACCGACTTCGCGACGGTCCAATACTTCGGCGTCGACACCGTCTCGGTCGGGGTCTTCCGGATCTGGCGCGGTACCTACGATCGCGACGCTGCGTCGGAGATCGCGATGCTGGTGCTCGGCTTCGCGCTGCTCGCGATCGCCGCCGAGCGCATCGCCCGCGGGCGCGCCCGCTTCGGGCAGTCGGGTGGCGCCGGCGCCGGCCTGGCGCCGCGTCGGCTGGGCGGCTGGCGGTCGTTGGCGGCGTTCGCGGTCTGCGGCGGCATCGTGGCTGCGGCGTTCGTCGGTCCGGTGCTGCAGCTCGCGCTGTGGGCCTTCGACGAGCAGCGCGGTGACCGCGGCACGCCGTTGACCGACCAGTACGCGGAGTACCTCGGCAACAGCATCCAGCTGGCGCTGACGACCGTCGTGATCTGCTGTGTGATCGCCGTGGTGCTGACCAACGCGGTCCGGTTCGGTCGCCGGCCCCTGACGCGGTTGGCGACGCAGGCGTCGGCGATCGGCTACGCCGTGCCGGGTCCCGTCGTGGGGATCGGCGTGCTGCTCACGATCGTCGCGCTCGACGGTGTGCTCGAAGCCGTCGGTCTCGACCTCCCGGGCGCGGTCGCCACCGGTTCGGTGCTCGTCCTCGTCTATGCCTACGTCGTGCGGTTCCTGGCGCCGGGGATCGGTGCGGCCGAGTCCGGGCTGGTCCAGGTCCCGGACGAGATGACGGCGTCGGCGCGCACCCTCGGCTGCTCGCCGTGGGCGACGATGCGGCGGGTCCATCTCCCGCTCGCCAAGGCGTCTCTCGCCACCGCAGCGCTGCTCGTCGGCGTCGACGCGTTGAAGGAGTTGCCCGTCGTCCTGCTGCTGCGACCGTTCGGGTTCGACACGCTGCCGGTGTGGGTCTACAACCTCGCCTCGGAGTCGCGCTACGAGCAGGCCGCGTTGCCGGCACTCAGCATCATCCTGGTTGCATTGGCCCCTGTGTACGTCCTGTCACGACAGCTCGAGGCCCGTCGATCCGGCGGGGAGGGTCCGTGACCGCGCTCGCCGTCGACGACGTCAGCAAGAACTTCGGCGCGGTCACCGCCGTCGATCACGTCACGTTCGACCTCGGTGAACACGAGCTGCTCGCGCTCGTGGGGCCGAGCGGCTGCGGCAAGTCGACGCTGCTGCGGATGCTCGCCGGGCTGTTCCGTTCGGACTCGGGATCGATCACGCTGGCCGGTGCCGTGGTCGACGACGAACACACCGTGGTGCCACCCGAGCGTCGGCGGGTCGGGCTGGTCTTCCAGGAGCACGCCCTGTTCCCGCACCTCACGGTGGCGAAGAACGTCGGTTTCGGCGTCCGGTCGGGCCGCGCAGAGGCGGTCGCCGCGCAGATGTTGGAGGTCGTCGGCCTGGCGGGCTTCGGCGATCGGTACCCCCATGAACTGTCGGGTGGCGAGCGGCAGCGCGTGGCGCTCGCCCGGGCGATGGCACCCGAGCCGGCGATCGTCCTGCTCGACGAGCCCTTCGCCAGCCTCGACCCGAACCTGCGGACGCGGGTGCGCGACGACGTCGTCGGCATCCTGCGATCCGCTGGGACTCCCGCCGTGTTCGTCACCCACGACCAGTCCGAGGCGTTGGCGATCGGGGACCGCATCGCCGTGATGCGCGCCGGCGCCATCGTGCAGCTCGACACTCCGGCCGCCGTCTTCCATGCGCCGGTGAACACGTTCGTGGCGGCGTTCATGGGCGACGCCGACTTCGTCGGCGTCGACGTCGCCCGTCAGGATCTCGGCCTCAGCGCACCTGCCGATGGCGATCGCTCCACGCTGATGGTCAGGCCCGACGACATCTCGCTCACCCGCGACGAGGACGGCGACGCCACGGTGGTGGCCGCGGAGTTCCGCGGATCGTCCTGGTGCTACGAGGTCAGGCTCCCGTCGGGGACCACGGTGCACTCGTTGCGCTCGCACATCGACCCGCTCGAACCCGGCGACCGGGTCAGCGCTGCGTTGAGTCCCGGACATCGACCGGTCTTCGTCGAGGAGTGACGACGGCGTTCCGCCGAGCCCAACGCACCCGGGAGCGACGGCCAGGATCGGATAGGTTCCACGCATGGCGAGATTCGGGCGAGTGCTCACGGCGATGGTGACGCCGTTCGACGATGACGGCGAGCTCGACGTCGACGCCGCCGTGCTGCTGGCGAGGTGGTTGGTCGAGCAGGGCAACGAAGGACTCGTCGTCGCCGGCACGACCGGTGAGGCGCCGACGCTGAGCCACGACGAGAAGTTGACGTTGTTCGAGGCGGTCGCCGCCGCGGTCACGGTGCCGGTGATCGCCGGCACCACCGGGACCAACACCCGCGCCGACGTCGAGCTGACCTCGGCGGCGAGCAAGCTCGGCGCGGCGGGGATCCTCGGCGTCTGCCCCTACTACAGCCGTCCGTCGCAGGCCGGGATCGCCGGGCACTTCCGGGCGATCGCGGCGGCCACCGATCTGCCGGTCGTGCTGTACGACATCCCCGTCCGCAGCGGCCGCAAGATCGACACGGCCACGATCGTCGACCTCGCGCTCAGCGTGCCGAACATCGTCGCGCTCAAGGACGCGGCCAAGAACCCAGGGGCCACCGCCGAGGTGCAGGAGTCCACGCCCGAGGCCTTCGAGGTGTACTCCGGCGACGACTCGATGACACTGCCGCTGCTGGCGATCGGTGCGGTCGGCGCGATCGGTGTCGCCACCCACTGGTGTGCCCCCGACCACGTCGCGATGTTCGACGCCTGGTGCGCGGGCGACGCCGAGGGTGCGCGCCGGGCCAACGCCCGTCAGCTGGAGAGCTACCGGTACGAGACGAGCGACGAGGCGCCGAACCCGTTGCCCAGCAAGGCGATGCTGCGCTCGCTCGGCCTCGCGGTCGGGCGGTGTCGACCGCCGATCGACGCCGACCCACCCGGCCTGGACGACCGAGCCCTCGGCGTCTACGAACGACTGGTCGCAGCCCGTGGCTGAGTCGACCGGCGTCGCCGGACCGGTGACCATCCCGCAGCCCGACGTGCCGGTGCGCGTGGTGTTCCTCGGCGGCCTCGGCGAGATCGGTCGCAACTGCATGGCGATCGAACAGGGGGCGGCGGACGACCCCGACCGCACGATCCTCCTCATCGACTGCGGGCTGATGTTCCCCGACGCCGGGATGCACGGGATCGACCTGATCCTGCCCGACTTCACCTACCTGCGGGAGAACGCGGACCGGATCGGCGGAATCGTGCTCACCCACGGGCACGAGGACCACGTCGGGGCCATCCAGTACCTCCTCCGGCCCGTCGACGGGATCGGCGACCTGCGCGACGACCCGCTACCGATCTACGGCTCGGCGCTCGCCCTCGGGATCGCGTCGAACCGGATCGAGGAAGCCGGCCTGATGGGCCGGACCGACATGCACGCAGTCGCCGACGGTGAGACGATACGCATCGGCGACGTCGACATCGAGTTCATCCCCGTGACCCACTCGGTGCCGCACTCCCACGCCATCGCCGTGCACACCGCGCAGGGGGTGCTGCTGCACTCGGGCGACTACAAGATCGACCTCACGCCGGTCGATCATCGGCGCACGGACCTGGCGCGCATCGGGCAACTCGCCAAGTCGCCGGGCATCCGGCTGCTGATGGCCGACTCCACCAACGCCGAGGAGGCCGGCTACTCGCCGAGTGAGACCAGCGTCGGCGACGTGTTGCGGCAGCTGTTCGTCACCCACCGCGACAAGCGGATCAGCACCGCCAGCTTCGCCAGCCACCTCCACCGCAGCCAGCAGATCGCCAGTGCTGCGGTCGAGGACGGCCGGGTCGTCGCCACGCTCGGGCTGAGCATGATGAAGAACGTTCGGCTGGGCATCCGCCTCGGGATCCTCGACATCCCCGAGTCGTCGCTCGTCGACATCGAGGACATCGATCGACACGACCCCGGCAAGGTGTGCATCATCTCGACCGGGTCGCAGGGCGAGCCGATGTCGGCGCTCGGCCTCATGGCTCGCGGTGAGAACAAGTGGCTCAAGCTCGGCGACCGCGACACGGTCGTGCTGTCGAGCCACGCCATCCCGGGCAACGAGAGCAACGTCAACAAGGTGATCGACGGGCTGCTGCGCACCGGAGCCGATGTCGTGCACTCCGGGGTGATGGATGTGCATGCCACCGGGCACGCCCAGGCCGACGAGATCAAGACGTACCTCTCGATCGTCGGCCCTGAGTGGTTCGTGCCGATCCACGGCGAGTACCGGCACATGATCGCCAACGCGTTGCTCGGCGAACTGATGGGCGTGCCCCACGATCGGGTGATCGTGTGCGAGGACGGCGACGTCCTCGAGATCACCGGCGCCGGCATCGGCCCGGTCGGCCGTGTGCCGGCCGGCTACCTGTACGTCGACGGGATCGTCGGCGATGTCGGGAGCGGCGTGCTGCGCGACCGCCAGAAGCTCGCCGAGGAAGGCGTCGTCGTGGTGGTGGTCACGGTCGACGTCCAGACCGGCAAGGTCCTGGTCGGCCCCGAGATCATCACCCGCGGGTGGGGCTATGCACCCGAGGCCGAGGACCTGCTCGACGAGGCCTGCGACACGGTCGCCGACGCCGTCGAGAAGGCGCTCGCCGAGGGCGTCCGCGACGTCGAGGCGTTGGAGCGCGACGTGCGTCGCGCCGCCGGGCGGTTCGTCAGCGAGCGGACCCGTCGCCGCCCGATGATCGTCCCCGTCGTGATGGAGGCGTAGCCGTCACCTCAGCAGGGCCGCGGTCGCAGCCTTCGTGTTGACGTAGATCGCGTAGAGGCTGCTCGTGCCGCACATGTAGAGGCGGTTGCGCTTGGGGCCCCCGAACTCGACGTTGGCGACCACCTCGGGGATGTGGATCTTCCCGATGAGCGTGCCGTCGGAGGCGTGGCAGTGCACGCCGTCGCCCGCGGACGTCCAGACGTTGTCGTGGACGTCGACCCGGAACCCGTCGAACACGCCGACCGTGCAGGTGGCGAACACCGAGCGCTCGTCGGCGAGCACCGAGCGGCCGTCGGGCGCCACCGGGTAGGTGCGGATCACCGGGGGACACGACGGACCGTGGTGCGACGTGCCGGTCTCGGACACGTACAGCAGCGACTCGTCGGCGGAGAACGCGAGCCCGTTCGGCTTGGCCATGTCCGTGACGACGGCGGCGATCGTTCCGTCGGGATCGATGCGGTACACGTACGCCGCGCCGATCTCGGAGTCGGCGGCGTCGCCTTCGTAGTCCGAATCGATGCCGTAGGTGGGGTCGGTGAACCACACGCTCCCGTCCGATTTCACGACGACGTCGTTGGGCGAGTTGAGTCGCTTGCCGTCGACGCGGTCGGCCAACACCTGGCGACGTCCGTTGTGGCCGATCCGGCTTATCGCCCGACCGCGGTGCTCGCAGCTGACGACCCGCCCCGCCAGGTCGAGCGCATGGCCGTTGGCGTTCAGCGCAGGCCGCTCGAACTCGGTGGTCTCGCCCGTGATCTCGTCGAAGCGCATCACCCGGTCGTTGGGGATGTCGGAGAACAGCAGCGAGCGCCACGCCGGCACGTACACCGGGCCCTCGGTCCAGCGTGCGCCGGTCCAGAGGTGGTCGACGCGGGCGTTCCCGATCGCCACTGCCTTGAAGCGGTCGTCGATGGTCTCGATCGGGTCGGCGAGGCTCGTCATCGCCGCTCAGGGTACGCGATGCGCGGGAGCGCAGCTGTTGGCATCGGCGCTCGACCTTGCTACACACGGGCGGGTGCGCCGTCCACGTTGGTCCGCCTCGACCGTCGGAACCGCCGTTGCGGTGCTCGTGTCGGTCGCCCTCGTGGCGTGCGGTGGCGGCAACGGTGCCGGCGGTGACGACGACCGTGACGACGGTGACGGCCGGTCGAGCGACACGTCGCCGTTGATCGCCGACGTCCGCGCCGCGGTCGCTGCGGTGGAATCGGAACGCGGCGCAGGGCAGGACTACTTCGAGGTGACGTCGACCGACCAGCTCACGAATGTCTTCGTGGCGATCGACGACGCGACGGCGGCGGTGCCGTACGTGTACATCGACGACGTCCTCGAGCCGCCCGCCCCGGCCCTGGAGGGCGCCTCCGGTGCCACGTTCAGCGCCGACGCGCTCGACTTCGAGGACGGCGAGGTGCTCGCCGGGATCAACGAGGAGCTGCCCGGCGCCACGATCGACGCGTTCAGCGTCGAGGGCGGTCCCGACGGGTCGGTGCGGTACATCGCCACCGTGCGCTCCGACGCAGGTGGGACGCTCGACGTCGTCGTCGGACCCGACGGCACCGTGCTCTCCGTCGACCCGCTCTGAGCGCGCCGACGGCAGGACATCCGGCGAGGTGTCACAGGGTCTTGGTACGTTTGGACCCGTCATGGCCACCTGGGGAGCATCAAAGAAGCGCTCGTCCGGAAAGCGCTCCACCAGCGTCGATCCGCAGCGTCGCACGTCCAGCACGTCACGCGGTTCGACGTCGTCCGCGAGCGGCGGGTCCGGCAAGGGCGCGTCGAAGGGGTCGGTGCGCGACGCGACGCCTCCGGCCGGAGCCGGGTCGAAGCGCGATCGTGCCAACGCCGAGCTGCGCGAGGCGGTCGACGGCCGCGAACACGAGTTCCTCGGGCTCGGGCTCATCGGCATCGGCGTGCTGCTGGGGCTGGCGATCTACTTCAACCTCGCCGGGCCGGTCGGCCGCGGTGTCGAGACGCTGATCGGCTGGTTCACGGGAGTGGCCCGCTACGCGGTACCCGTCGTCCTGGTGGCCTCGGGCGTGGCGCTCGTGCGCAAGGGCCACACCTCCGGTCCGTTCCGGCTGCTCGCCGGCTGGTTGCTCGTCGCGCTGGCGGCTCTCGGCCTGCTCCACCTCATCAGCGGCCCCGACGGCATCTCCACGTCCACCGACGAGCTCGAGAAGGCCGGCGGCTGGTTCGGGTCGCTCGCTGCCGAGCCGCTCCGCGCCCTGGTCGCCACCGCCGGCGCCGCGGTCGTGTTGGGGGCCATGCTGCTCGGCGGGCTCCTGCTGATCACCCAGACGTCGATCCGTACCATGGCCGACTCGACCGGCGGCTTCATCGCCACCGTCGCCAAGCCGCTCGCCCGTGCCGCCCGGTCGGGCATCGACAACCTCTCCACGCTCAGCAGCGACCGCGAGGCCGAGGCGACCGCCCGCGTCGACGATGCCGATCCCACCAGCGTGATGCCGGGCGAACCGGCGCTGGGCGGGGGCGCCGGTGCAGCGGTGTACGACTTCGCCGACGAGGACGACGACGAGTGGGCCGATCAGCACGGCACCAAGCCTGCGGCCAAGCGGCGCAGGCCCCGCGTCGACACGGGTTCGAGCTCCGGCACGGGCGCGCCGGGTGGGGGACAGGTGGGCGAGTGGACCCTGCCGCCGATGGGGTACCTCGAGCGGCCGGGCGCGCAGAAGATCGACCGCAAGGCGATCGAGGCACGCGGGGAGACGTTGCAGCAGTCGCTCGCCTCGCACAACGTCGAGACGACACTCGTCGGGATGACGGTCGGTCCCACCGTCACGCGCTACGAGCTCGAGCTCGGCGAGGGCGTCAAGGTCGCCAAGGTCACCAGCCTCCAGAAGGACATCGCCTACGCGATGGCCGCCACCGACGTGCGCATCCTGGCCCCGATCCCGGGGCGCTCGGCGATCGGCGTCGAGGTCCCGAACCACCAGCGGCAGCTGGTGGCGCTCGGCGACCTCCTCTCGTCGGCCGAGGCGCAGTCCGCCTCCAACACGCTCGACGTGGCGATCGGCAAGGACATCGCCGGGAAGGCCGTGTTCCTCGACCTGGCGTCGACGCCGCACATGCTCATCGCCGGTGCCACCGGCGCCGGTAAGTCCAGCGGCATCAACTGCATCATCACCTCGCTGCTGATGCGCACCACGCCCGACCAT